>NZ_JBWKKH010000015.1:0-24925 GCF_056431645.1 Saccharopolyspora sp. NPDC045839 | reverse complement strand
GAGAAATCCCCCCCACACGAGATGGTCGAAACGGGGGGACGGAAGGAGGGGGGGGGGTGGTGGGGGGGGGGGGGGGGGGTTTGTTGGGGGTAAAAGAAAAACAAAAAACCCCCACGGCCCTCTTGCCGGCCGTCACCCGGCCACGTCCGCGTACGACCTCCCGACCTTGGCGTCGGCGAGGTAGGCCGTGGCCTCCCCGGTGATGCCGTCGGAGCGGTACACGCCCCACTTGTCGGTCACGAAGTCGGCGCGCAGCGTCGCCGCCGGGAACTGCTTCTGTCCATTGAGGACCTGTTCTTCGCCGTTGTGCCAGAACTCGACCCAGCCCTTGCCCGGATCGCTGGAGACGTGCACCCCGACGACGAAGCTGTTCCAGCTGTCCCTTGGCAGCGGGATCTTCCACAGCTGCGTCGTCTTCATGTCCGGGTCGCAGTACTCCAGGTCGAGCACGTCGCCGCGGGCCCGCAGCGACAGCGGCGGCGTGGCGGCACCCGACCCGTAGTCCTTGAGCTGCCACAACGCCACCCATTCCCCGGTCTTCGTCGGCAGCGGGTCCCACATCGAACGCCACCCGATGTAGTAGGTGTCGCCCTCGGTGAACCGCAGCCTGCCGCCGTCCGGCGTCTTGTGGCCGCGCGACTCCACCCGCACCCGCTCCGAGCCCTCGGGCACGCCGGAGGTGTGCAGCCGGTACACGTCGCCGTGCTCGCCATGTGGATCGGCCACCACCTCGACACTGCCGGGCTTGGTCTCGATCCCCTCGAAGACCGAGGTACCGCGGTCGGTTTCGGCGGTCCAGACGGGCGCCTGGACCCGCGGGTCCGCCGCCACGGCCGGCGCCGGTTCCGGCACCCGCAGCTCATCCGCCGCGGTGACCGCCAGCCCCAGCACCGCGGCGATCGCCGCGCCCGCGCGGAGCAGTTTCCGCACCGGGATCACCTCACCTGACCCGCTCGCGGACCCACGCGCCCGCGGGCTTGAGCTGGTCGGTGCCCGGGTACGGCCCGTTCTCGCAGGTGCCCTCCTTGAACACCGCGCCGGAGCGGGAGTCGTCGGAGTAGTTCCAGTTGGTCCAGCTGATGTTCTTCGACGCCATCAGGTCGATGTACTTCTGGGCCATGTCGAAGTCGTTCCCGCCGTCGCCGGTGGCCTCCTGCGTGCCGAACTCGGTGACGAACATCGGCAGCTCGTCGGCCGCGCGCGACAACGTGTCCAGGTACTCCTGCCCGTGCGACGCCGCGTAGAAGTGGAACGTGTACATGATGTTGTCGGCGTTGACGGGGTTGTCGACGATCTCCTGCTCGTTGGAGTCCTCCGAAACCCCCAGCGACGACCAGGCGCGGGTGCCGACCAGCACCACCGAGTCCGGATCCTGCTCGCGGATCACCGGGATGAGCTCCTCGGCGTAGCTCTTGATCTGCGACCACTCGACGCCGCTGGGCTCGTTGGCGATCTCGTAGAGGACGTTGGTCTTGTCCTTGTGCCGCTTGGCCATCTCGGCGAAGAACGTCTTGGCGCGGTCCAGGTTGTAGTTCGGGTCACCGGGATCGAGCATGTGCCAGTCGATGATCGCGTACATGCCGCGCCGGCTGGCCGCCTCGACGTACTTGTCGACCAGCTCGGTGAACTTGGCCGGGTCGTCCTCGTAGCCGCCTTCCTGGATGTACATGGAAATCCGCAGCACATCGGCCTGCCAGTCGTCGGCCAGCGCGTCCAGCGACGCGTCGTTGACGCACTGGCTGTACCACTGCAGGCCGTGCGTGCTCATGCCGCGCAGCTGCACCGGGGCTCCGCTGTTGTTGCACAGCGTCTTGCCGCAGACAGACAAAATCCCGTTGGCGACAACGGGATCCAGTTCCGGCTCTTGGGTTGTGGCCTGGGCCGCGGTGCTGGTCAACAGCAGGGCCGCGGCGATCGTGACGGCGCGTGCGGAGTTCTGCCACCTCATCGATTTCTCCTCGGTCGAAGAGCAGAGCCGCGGTGCGGCTCCCGATCCTGGCGGCGGGAAACAGGAAACTTAGTTTCCAGTTCGCGTCACGATAGCGATACCGGCAAAACACCGTCAATACCCCGGAACAGGGACTTACCACCCATGCGAAAGAGGCACCCCCGGTCGGCGGTGCCGAGCAGGAGTGCCCTTCGTTCAGATTCGTGAACGCTGATCAGGTGAGGGCGTCGACGCCGGTGAGGGCGCGGCCGATGATCAGCTTCTGGACCTGGCTGGTGCCCTCGTAGAGGGTCAGCACGCGCGCGTCGCGGACGTACTTGCCCACCGGGTACTCGTCGATGAAGCCGTACCCGCCGAAGACCTGCAACGCGTTGTTGGACACCCGCACGGCCGTTTCGCTGGCGTGCAGCTTCGCCATCGACGACGCGGTGGTCAGCTCCTGGCGGGACACCCCGCGCTCGGCCAGCGACGCGGCGCGCAAGGTCAGCAGCCGGGCGGCCTCGACCTCGACGGCGGAATCGGCGAGCAGTTCCTGCACCAGCTGCCGGGCCGCGATGGGCTTGCCGAACTGCACGCGCTCCCCCGCGTACCGGGTCGCGGCGGACAACGCGGCCTGCGCCACGCCGACCGCGCCGGCCGCGACCGAGATCCGGCCCTTCGTCAGCGCGCCCAGGGCGATGCCCAGGCCCTTGCCGACCTCGCCGAGCCGCGCCGAATCCGGCACCCGCACCTCGTCGAGCACCAGCTCCGCGGTGGCCTGCCCGCGCAGGCCGAGCTTGCCGTGCACGGTGTTCGCGGTGAAGCCGGGCGAGTCGGTGGGCACCAGGAACGCGGTGATGCCGCGGCCGCCGTCGTCGCTGGTGCGCGCGAACAGCAGCGCGACCTTGGCCCAGGTCCCGTTGGTGATGAACATCTTCTGGCCGGTGATCACCCAATCTTCGCCCTCGCGGCGGGCGCGGGTGGTCAGCGAACCGGGGTCGGAACCGGCGTCCGGCTCGGTCAGCGCGAAGCAGCCCAGGGCCTCGCCGCTGGCCAGCATCGGCAGCCAGCGCTGCTTCTGCTCCTCGGTGCCGTAGGTGGCGATGGACTTGCTCACCAGTCCCAGCGACACCGAGACGATGCCGCGCACCGAGGAATCGCCGCGGCCGAGCTCCTCGATGACCAGCGCGTAGCTGACCATGTCGGCCTCGACCCCGCCGTACTCCTCCGGGAGCGTCAGCCCGAGGAAGCCGAGTTCGCCGAGCTTGCGCACGATCCCGAGGTCGACCTCCTCGCGGCGGTCCCACTCGCGCACGTGCGGCACGATCTCGGCGTCGACGAACTGGGCCGCCATCTCCCGGAAGGCGACCTGGGTGTCGGTCAGTTCAAAGTCCACAGTGTCCTCTTGCATCTCGCGCTTCGTTTGTCCTGCCACGGGCTCGCCTACCGGTCCGAGGTGAACGGACCGTTCGTCCCGCTGGACGGGGCGAACGGGCCGTTCACTTCCTCCGACCAGCCACCCCAACGGAACCGCCCCACCCGCAGGTCGACGTGAACGGACCGTTCGTTCCGCTAGGTGCGGTGAACGGGCCGTTCGCTTCGGCGGCGCAAACCTCGGGTCAGGCGAGCAGGTCTTGCGGCGTGGTGCCGGTTTCGGTGAGGTCGAGGCCGAGTTCGGCTCGGTCTGCCAGCCAGCGGCTGGGCCGGTAGCGCGGGTCGCCGGTGGCCGACTGCAGGGCGCGCAGCACCGCCAGCACGCGGCGCGGGCCGACGTGCTGTCCCCATTCCAGGGGACCGCGCGGGTAACCGAGCGCGAGGCGCACCGCCGTGTCGATGTCGCCGGGCGTGGCGAGACGTTGTTCGGCGATGAAGCAGCTGGTGTTCACGATCGACGCCAGCAGCCGCTGCGCGATCATGCCCGCGCCGTCGCGGACGACGGTCACCGCCCCGCCGGTCGCGGCCAGCGCCGCCCAGGCCGAGCGGGCGAGCGCCGGATCGGTCGCCGGGTGCACGGTCAGCGTGAACCGCTTCTCCGTGCTGAGCGGATCCACCCCGCACACCCGTGCCGGAGGCAGCCCGGCCGACAGCGCGGCGGTCGCGGCGCTGTGGCCGTACGGGGTGAGGAGGATGACGGCTGCTTCGGAGGGCTCGTCGCCGCGCTCCACCGGCACGCCCGCCGCGCCCAGCGCGTCGAGGAGCTCCGCGTTGTCCGACCAGATCGGGCGCGTCTCCGCCTGCGGCGCCTGCGGCTCGGGCGGCTCCTGCTTCGCGCCGTCGGCGTAGGCGTAGAAGCCTTCGCCGACCTTGCGGCCGAGCAGCCCCGCTTCCAGGCGGGAGCGGGTGATCGGCGACGGCCGCAGCCGGGGATCGCCGTAGTAGCCGGACCAGATGCTCTCCGTCGCCGGGTGCGTGACGTCCAGCGCGGTGAGGTCCATCAGCTCGAACGGGCCCATCCGCAGGCCCAGCACGTCGCGGCAGATCCGGTCGACGTCGGCGGGCGCGGCCAGGCCCTCGCCCAGGATCTGCAGCGCCTCGGTGATCAGCCCGCGGCCGGCGTGGTTGACCAGGAAGCCCGGCGTGTCGGTGGCCCGCACCGGCTGGTGGCCCAGCCGCCGCACCAGGTCGACGAGCGCGGCCGGGATCCACTCGGCGGTCCGGGCGCCGGGGATCACCTCGACCAGGCGCATCAGCGGGACGGGGTTGAAGAAGTGCAGGCCGGCCAGCCGGCCGGGGTCGGCGAGCGCGGTGGCGATCGAGGTCACCGACAACGAGCTGGTGTTGGTGGCGAACACGGTGTGCGCCGGGCAGATCTTCTCCAGCTCGGCGAACAGCTCGCACTTGGTCGGCAGGTCCTCGCGGACCGCCTCGATCACCAGGTCGCACCCGGTGGGCGCCAGCGGGCTGCCGACCGGCTGCAGCCGGGCCCGCGCCGCGGCGGCGTCGGCACCGGTCATCCGGCCCTTGCCGGCGAGCTTGTCGAACATCTGCCCGATCTGGTCGACCGCGGCGGACACGGCCTCGGGACGGGCGTCGGCGAGCTCCACTGTCAGCCCGGCGGCCGCGGCCAGCTGCGCGATGCCGCGCCCCATCACGCCGGTGCCGATCACCCGCACGGTGTTGACCTGCTGCGCCCACTGCATGGCCGACCTCCCAAGGTTTCCTCCGACGCACCATCGCACGGCTTGCCAATACCGTCCAATACTGAATTGACCTATCAGTAAGACGTCATCGAACATAATCGCCGAGCATTTCGGCACACCGCGGCGCTGTGCTACGAACGAAACGGCGGCGGAGCGGCCGCCACCGGGACTCGAAGGAGCAAGCGATGCGCGAAGCGGTGATCTGCGAACCGCTGCGGACCCCGATCGGCCGGTTCGGCGGGGTGTTCAAGACCGTGCCGGCCGTGGAGCTGGCGGCGACGGTGATCGAGGCGCTGCTGGCGCGCACCGGGCTGCCCGGCGAGGCGGTCGACGAGGTGATCCTCGGCCAGTGCTACCCGAACTCCGACGCCCCGGCGATCGGCCGCGTCGCCGCGCTGGACGCGGGCCTGCCCGTCGAGGTCGGCGGCACCCAGGTGGACCGCCGCTGCGGCTCCGGTCTGCAGGCCGTGCTGGACGCCGCGATGCAGGTGCAGACCGGCGTCAGCGACGTGGTGCTGGCCGGCGGCGCGGAGAGCATGAGCAGCGCGCCGTTCTACACCACCGAGGCCCGGTGGGGAATCCGCGGCAGCGGGCTGGAACTGCACGACGCGCTGGCTCGCGGCCGGGTGACCGCGGGCGGCAAGAACTTCCCGGTGCCGGGCGGAATGCTCGAAACGGCCGAAAACCTGCGCCGCGAATACGGAATCTCGCGCACCGAGCAGGACGAGCTGTCGGTCCGCTCGCAGCAGCGCGCCGGCGCCGCGCAGCAGGCCGGGCTCTTCGCCGACGAGATCGTGCCGGTGACGGTGCGCTCTCGCAAGGGCGACACCGCGGTCGACGTCGACGAGCACCCGCGCCCGGAGAGCACAATGGACACCCTGTCGGCGCTGAAGCCGGTGCTGGGCAAGGCCGATCCGGAGGCGACGGTCACCGCGGGCAACGCCAGCGGGCAGAACGACGCGGCCGCGGTGTGCGTGGTGACGACGCCGGAGCGCGCGGCCGAGCTCGGGCTGCGGCCGCTGGTGCGGCTGGTGTCCTGGGCGCGGGCCGGGGTGCCGCCGCGCACGATGGGCATCGGACCGGTGCCGGCGACCGCGAAGGCCTTGCAGCGCGCCGGAATCGGGCTGGCCGACGTCGACCTGATCGAGCTCAACGAGGCGTTCGCCGCGCAGGTGCTGGCCTGCACCCGCGAATGGGAGTTCAAGCCCGCCGACTTCGAGCGGCTCAACGTCAACGGCTCGGGGATCTCGCTGGGCCACCCGCTGGGCGCCACCGGCGGCCGCATCCTCGCGACGCTCTCGCGCGAGATGCACCGCCGCGAGGCCCGCTACGGCCTGGAAACGATGTGCATCGGTGGCGGCCAGGGCCTCGCCGCCGTCTTCGAACGCATCTGATCAAAGGCGGAAGGGCACCCGTGACGCACGGGTGCCCGCAGAGGCTGCCTGGATGTGCCGAGTGTGGGCTGCGGTAGCGCAGGTCGTTGTCTTTGAAGCGCCGAAGGCGCTTAGCTCACCCTCGCAACCGGCACCGCCGCGGGTTCTCAGGGGTCTTCTCGCGAGGACAGCCCCGACGTGGTGAATTGGTCATTCATGATGTCGGGGATCCCACAGCGAGAAGACCCCTGTAACTCCCGCAGGGGGCCGCAACCCGCACCGCCGCCACGCAAAACGAGCCTGGAAACGGGCTTTAGCCGTGGTGCACCGACGCCACTTCGTAGAGGAACGGCTCCGCGTCGGCGATCTCACGCGCCGCCGACATGTGCTCCTGGCACGCCGGGTCGGCGAGCATCTCCTGGAACGCCTGCACGCTCTCCCACTGCGCGTAGTTCGCCACGCGGGTGCCGTCGAGACTCGTGTGGATGTTGGCCGCGACGAATCCCGGCCGGTGCTGCATCACTTCTTCGGTCGCGCGCACCAGCAGTTCCACCAGCTCGCGCTGCCGCTCCGGCATCACGGTGAAGACGTTGATCAGCGTGGCGACGTCGGCGTTCGGGTCGATCGTCGTGGTGGGCATGCGCACTCCCTATGTCAGGTTCCTTACATCAACCAGTATGTGTAAGGTTCCTGTCATGAGTCAAGTCCCCACCCAGAACCGGCCCGGTTACCTGGTCAAACGGGTGCAGCAGCTGCTCCGCCAGGCTTGCGACGAAGGACTCCGCCCGGTCGAGCTGTCCATGTCGCAGTACGCGGTGCTGCGCGCCCTGGCCGACCACCCGGACATCCCGGCCGCGGAGCTGGCGCGGCTCTGCTTCGTCACCCGCCAGTCGCTGCGGGACGTCCTCAACGGACTCCGCAAGGCCGGCCTGGTGTCGGTCGCGGAGCGCGCGACGACCGGACGCGCCCGGCCGGTCGCGCTCACCGCCGAAGGCCGAAAGCGCTTGCGCACGGCCGAAAGCGTGGTCACCGAGACCGAGGCGCGGATGCTCGCCGGGTTCTCCGCCGGCGAGCAGGACCGCCTGTCGGCCCTGCTCGCCAGATGCTCGGACAACCTCGGCGGCTGACGCGACCTACTGCACGATCGGCACGGCGGCGCCGGTGACGGTCACCCGCGGGTCCTCGGGGTCGATGTCGACGATGAGCTCGCTGCGCCGTCCCATGTCCTGCCCCTGCACGATGGTGATCCGCTCCGGCTCGGAGACCTTCCCCAGGGTCCGGAGGTAGCCGCCGAAGGCGGCCGCCGCGGCGCCGGTCGCCGCGTCCTCGACCACGCCACCGATCGCGAACGGGTCGCGGGCGTGCACGACTCCCGCCTCGTCCTGCCAGAACAGGTGCACCGTGGTCCAGTCGTACTCGCGCATCAGGTCGGCGAGCGCGTCGAAGTCGTAGTCGAGATCGGCCAGGCGCTCGCGCGACCGCGCGGCGAGCACGAGGTGGTTGTTGCCGCCGAACGCTACGTGCGACGGCCAGGCCGGGTCGAGGTCGTCGGCCGACCAGCGCAGGGCCTCCAGGGCGCGGCCGAGCTCGTCGGCGGTCGCCGGCCGCGAGTGGGCGGGCACGCTGGTGAGGCTGGCGACGATCGATTCCCGCTCGTCGGTGCTCACCTCGATGGTGCCCGCGGGCGTTTCGAAGGTGATGTCGCCGATCCCGTCGCGCTCGGCCAGCGCGACGGCGGTGGCGACCGTGGCGTGACCGCAGAACGCGACCTCGGCCAGCGGGCTGAAGAAGCGGAGCCGGTAGCGGCGCTCGGCGGCCTCGATCGGGGCGAGGAAGGCGGTTTCGGAGTAGCCGACGCCGGCCGCGATCCGCTGCATGGTGGCGTCGTCGAGCTCGCGGGCGTCGAGGACGACACCGGCGGGGTTGCCGCCACTGGGGTCGGTGGTGAATGCGGAGAAGCGCTGCACATCGGTCATGCCAAGAACTCTGCCACCAGGGAGTTATCGCGTCCAACGATTGATCTCGATTGACCCTATTTCAAAACTCGATAGCCTCCCACCCGTGGACACCCGCCTCCTGCAGACCTTCATGGCCCTGGCCCGCACCGGAAGCTTCACCGCCGCCGCCGCGGAGCTGCACGTCGTCCAATCCACCGTCACCAGCCACATCAAAGCGCTGGAGGGCGAGCTCGACGTGCGGCTGTTCGACCGCCTCCCGCAGGGGGCGCGCCTGACCGACGCGGGTCGGCGCGTCGCGACGCACGCCCGCGACCTGCTGGACGTCGAGCGGCGGCTGCACGACTCGGCGGGCAGCGGCGGCACCATCGCCGGCGAGGTCGTCATCGGGGCCACCGAATCGCTGTGCGCGTACCTGCTTCCGCAGGTGATCTCGGCGCTTGCCACCACGCACCCCGACATCCAGGTGCACCTGAAGCCACTGAGCACCGCGAACGCGTTGCAGGGCCTGGGGCGCCCGGAAGGCGGCCTGGACATCGCGCTGCTGCTCGACGACGACGTCGCCACCGAGTACGCCGCGCGGACGATCGGCGGGCAGGCCATCGAGCTCGTCGCCGCCGCGGGACACCCGGCCGCCGATGGACACCACGACTGGCAGGATCTCCCGGCGTACCAGTACTTCCTGCTGGAGGAAGGCTGTTCCTACACGGACCGGTTCCTGCGCGATCTCACGGCGGCATCGGCGGCGCGGCCGCGGATCACCCGCTTCGGCAGCATCGAAGCGGCCCGCTCCTGCGTGGCCGCCGGACTCGGCCTGTCCGTGCTGCCCCGCCTCGCCGTCGTCGACCAGCTGGCGAACGGATCGCTGTGCCGCGTGAACGGCCCGGAACCGGCCGAAACCCCGCTGCACCTGGTGACGAACCAGCGCAGGTGGGCCTCCCCCGCCGTCACCACCACCGCCGAAGCCATCGCGCAGGCCGGGCGGCAATCCCGTTGATTTGCAACGGGATCCACTAGCCCGTCCCGGCGGCAGCCTCGATCTCGGCCAGGGCGAGCTCGAAGATGCGCTGCTGGTCCTCGGTCACCGGCACGTCCCCCTCGCCCGCCTCCTCGGCCGCCTCGATCCACCCACGGATGATCACCTCGATGATGTCCGGCACCCCGGTGCCCAACAGCATCTCGATCAACGGCCAGGCGTGGCTCTCCTGGGGAAACCGGGACGCCCGGAAGTGGGTTCTGGCTTCCTGCCACGTCTTCCGCGCCGCCTCCGGGCCGTCGACGTGGGCCGTGTCGTGCAGCAGGCGGCACCAGCCGACGCCGATGAGGTCGGAGCAGCCGCTGAAATCGGAGTCCCAGGGGGAGGTTTCCGCGACCTCGCGGAACAACGCGACCGCCGCGATGCGATCGCCGGCGGCGTAGAGGTCGTTGGCCGGGCCCAGCTTCGCTTCCAGCCGCCCGCGCGGAGTCGCCCCGTGCTTGGCGACGTAGGTGTCCATCTCCTCCATGTATTGGCGCATGCCGTCCGCGGACTCCCGCAGGTGGTTGGAGTACCACCACAGCTCGGCGGTCTCGTCCTCGTCGACGCCGCCGGCTTCGGCTGCCTCCAGCAGCTCGACGGCCCGGTCGTTGTCCTCGTCCATCTCGTCCGGGTCCACGCAGTCTTCGAGCTCGTCCAGGCGGCCGTACGCGCCGGCGAGCGCCAGCACACCTCGAACGTCCTCGGCCACATCCCCGGCCGCCAGCCGCTCCTCCACGGCCGACGAGACGTGCCCCCAACCCGTCTCCTCGGCCAGCCCTCCGGAAGCGGTGAAGAACGCGGCTAATTCCGGCGGCAGCTTCCCGGAGCCGATCAGGGCGGTGACGCTGGCGGGAACCGACGGTAGGTCCATGCTCCTCCTTCGACGAAGTCGAGCCATCGTCCCAGGCCCATGCGCCCGGGGACCGGCGAAAGCAGGAATTCGGCGCGATGGCCTTGCCGGTCATCTCGGCGAGCTTCGGCCAGCCGGACAAGGGCTGTTACCTCCCCCACGTTCGTCCGCGAATGTCCGTTTGACGTGGGCAATCACCGGGCGCTCGCCGGATCACCACTGTCGAAACAGGACGGTCGGCGGCCGCGGCGGCGCCTCGTGGTTGCGCGATCCGGTAGCGTTGATCCGGCAGGGATGGACCACCGACGATGGGGTGAGTGCGATGTTCTGGACGATCATCGGGTGGATCGTGTTCGGGCTGATCGCGGGCTTCATCGCCCGTGCCGTGGTGCCGGGCAAGGACAACATCGGCCTGCTGATGACGATCGTGATCGGCGTCGCCGGATCGGTCGTCGGCGGCTTCCTGTTCGGCCTGCTCACCGTCGGCTTCCGCGGCTTCCAGCCCGCCGGGTGGATCGGCTCGATCATCGGCGCCGTCATCGTCCTGGTCGTCTACAACAAGGTCACCGGGCGGAAGCGCCTCAACCGCTGACCCGGTCTCAGTCGTCGTAGGGATCGTCGTTGGCCGCGCTGCCGTACTCGCTGGCCTGACTGGGGTCGACCAGCGCGAAGCGCGCCCCGGTCGGGTCCCGCAGGACGGCCGCGCGGCCGAGGCTCGAATCGTAGGGATCGACCCGGACCCGGCCGCCCAGGGCGATCGCCCGGTGCACCAGGTCGTCGGTCCCGACGGCTTCGTCGACGCCGAGGTAGAGCAGCCAGTGCGGCCGGGCCTGGGTGCTCATGAGCTCGCGGATCATGCTGACGCGGGCGAGCATCGACTCGTCGTCGAGGTACCAGACCGCGTACCCGGTGCGGTGTTCCGTGCCGAACTGCTCCGCGGTGTAGCCGAACAGCTCGCCGTAGAAGTGGTCCGCGGTCTGGGCCTTGATGGTCACCAGCTCCGCCCACACCAGGGTGCCCGGCAGGCCGACGTCGAACTGCCAGGCCTCGTCGGGCTCCAGCAGGCCGAATTCGTCGTCCGCGGGGCTGGACAGCACCAGCTTCACGCCCAGCTCCGGCACCCGGCTGCGCGGCACGATGATCTGCGCGCCCAGCCTCCCGGCAGCGGCGGCGGTGGCCGAGCTGTTGTCGGTGGAGAGGAACAACCGCCACTGCGAGCGGTCGTCGGCGGATTCGCGGATGCTGGCCACCGGGAAGCCCTCCTGCAGGGCGATCACGTGCAGCCCGGCCCGCGGATCGCGGTGCGTCTCGTACTCCCAGCCGAACAGCCCGGAGTAGAACTCGCAGGCCTTGTCGACGTTGGTGGTGATCAGTTCGATCCAGCACGGCGTCCCGGCGCGGAGGTCTTCGCGCGGCGCATCCGATCGGGTTCCCACGACAGGCCCACCCCCCAGTGGTCGGCTCATGATCATCAAGCCCATTATCGCGCCGGTTCGCGCGGCGACGGGTCGGCGAAGATCACGATCCGGCCAAGCAGCCGGAGAATTCGGACATCGGGGGCCGAAACGTGTTTTCCCTGAACGACTCCCGTGGGGCCCGGGGTGCGCGGGCCCCACGAGCCGCGTTACGGGGCGACCGCGATGCGATCCGTCGGCGGCGGCGCCAGCCCGGCGTGCGCGCCTAGGTAGCCGACGAGCGCGTCGAGGTCCACCGGCCCACCGGCGATTTCCGTTCCCCCGGCGAACTCGGTGAACCCGTCCCCGCCGGCGGCGAGGAAGTTGTTCACCGACACCCGGTAGGGCGCGTTCGGGTCGACCGGCTTGCCCGCGATGGTGATGCCGGAGACCTTCGAACCGACGGGCGCGGACGCGGAGTAGGTGTAGCGCAGCGTCGAGGAGACCTGCAGGATCCGCGTCGCGTTCGGCTGCCACTGCTGTTCCAGGACGTTCTTCAGCTGTGCCCCGGTCAGCGTCATCGTCTGCATGACGTTGCCGAAGGGCTGCACCGCGTAGGCCTCGCCGTAGGTGACCACCCCGTCGCCCTCGCCCTCCGGCGAGGAGGCGTGCACCAGGTCCGTCCTGATCCCGCCCGGGTTGGTGATCGCCACTTGCGCGCCGTTGCCGGTGGTGGCCTCCAGCTGCGCGTCGGCGAGCACGTCGCCGAGCGCGGACTCGCCGGAGGGCACGGGCTCCCGCAGCAGATCCGCGGTGATCGTGCCGACCTGGCGGTTCGCGATGGGCCTGGCCTTCCCGGCGGCCTCGTCGATCAGCTTCTGCGCGGCGGGGTCCGGCGGCACGTCGCGGGTGACGATCTCGTTGTGCGCCTTCGTCGCCGGGCGCACGACGTCCTCGGTCCGCCGGTCGATGGTCAGGTCCGCCACCGACAGCAGCCGGCCGTAGGAGCCGCCCTGCAGCACGGTGCGCGGGTGGCCCGCCGGGTCGTCGACCACGCAGTTGTACTGCTGGTGGCTGTGCCCGGTGAAGATCAGGTCGACCTTCGGCGAGGCGTTGGCGGCGATCTCCGTCGCCGGACCCGGCGTCACCCGGCAGTCGTCCGGGCCGCCGCCCTCGGTGTTGTCGCCCTGGTGCAGCAGCACCACCTGGGCCTTCACCCCGGCGCTGTCCAGCAGGTCCGCCGTGCGGTCGATGGCCTCGACCTCGTCGCCGAACTTCAGGCCCTTGATCGCCTCGGGCGTGACCATCGCCGGCAGGTCCTCCAGCGTCACGCCGATGATCCCGATCCGCACCCCGCCGACGCGTTCGACGCTGAACGGCGCCAGGGCGGGCCGGCCGTCGTCGAAGGCGACGTTCGCGCCGAGGTACGGGAAGTCGGCCCCGCCGTAGGAATCGCGGAACTGGCACCCGTCGGCCGGGTGGCAGCCGCCGGACTGGACGCGCTGGAGCTCGGCGTAGCCCTCGTCGAACTCGTGGTTGCCGACGACCGCCGCGGCGACCCCGACCTCGTTGAGGAACTCGACGGTCGGCTCGTCGTGGAACAGCGCCGAGTTCACCGGCGACGCGCCGATGTTGTCGCCCGCCGAGAGCACCAGCGAGTTGCTCTTCTCGGCGCGCAGCCGGGCGACGTGGGTGGCCAGGAACGCGGCGCCACCGGCGTCGACCGTGCCGCCGTCGGGCAACGTCACCTTCCCGGACGAACCGGCCGGCGGCTCCAGGTTGCCGTGCAGGTCGTTGAACGCGATCAGCCGGACCTCCGCCGTGGGCCCCGGCTGGGCGTTCGCCGCCACCGGCAACGCCGCGGCGACCAGCGCCGCCGTCCCGATCGCCGCGATGCGGCGGCCAACCCGATGTCGTCCCACTGGTTCTCCTCCGGTTTCGTGGTCGTCCGGTCAGCGTTCCCGGTGCAGGCCCCTGCTGATGCCCGCCGCGACGGTCGTCGCCAGCAGCCAGCCGACGGCCACGAGGACGACGGTCACCCACTGCGAAGTTCCGCGGGCCTGCCACATGTCGTCCTGGCCGAGGGTCACCACCGGCAGCATCTGGTCCAATGTGTACAGCAGCGGGTTCCACACCGGATGGTCCTGCTCGTTGACCGGGATCAGCGGGTGGACGGCGAACCAGGCCGTGCCGGCGGTCGCGAACAGCAGCATCCAGGCCAGCGCCCGCAGCGGGCGGTAGCCGTAGCCGACGGTGATCCGCTGCAGCAGGCTCCACAACCGCACCGTCCACCGCAGCCCGGGCCGGGTGGTGGCGCTGGTCGCCGCGTAGCGGTGGCGCTGCTTCTCGATGAGCGCCGTGACTGCGTGCTCTTCCAGGCCGTTGGCCCGGAACACGTTCGCGAGCTGGTCGTACGGGCCCGGCTGGTAGGCGCCGCCGGAGGTGGCCCGCAGCCAGCCCAGCCGCTCCTGCACCCGGTCCTGGTCGGTGAGCTCGAAGGACTCGGAGAAGTTCTCGTAGCCGAAGTCCTCGAAGTCGAGCCCTCCCCTGGCCGACCAGATCACGGCGTTGTCGGCGAGCAGCTCGCACCGCGCCTGCCGCAACGTGATCCGCCCCTGCGGCGCGCTGTGCGGGAGCAGCGTCAGCTCCTGCGCCACCACGCCGAAGGCGTTGAGCGCCGCCGGGGAGAAGCCGTCGCCGAGCTCGCAGCCCCAGAAGTTGAGGTGCCGGCCGATCGTGGCCCAGCGCAGCTCCACCGCGCCCTCGGCGCGAAACGTCCGCGAGCCCTCGGCGCACACCAGGTCTCGTTCGATCTGGGCCGCTCGCAGGTCCAGCGACGCCTTGTAGCCCTTGCGGTGCTGGTGCCAGGCGGGCTTGGTCAGCCGCGCCGACCGCAGGTCCACGTTCGCGCCGACCCGCACGCCCTGCAGCTGCAGCGACCCGATGATCTCGGCCTCGCGGCATTCCAGGTTGCTGCCCACCACCGCCCGGCTGGCCCGCAGGACGTCGGTGCGCGGCCCCACCAGCTTCGCGTTGTTGAACTGGATGCTGCCGTTGACCGTGACGTCGGTCATCCGGAACTGGCCTCGCACGACGACGTTGCGGGCGTCCAGGTTGCCGAAGATCTGCGTGCCGTCGAGGTGCGCCGCGCGCAACGGCTGCTCCACCGAGGCGGCGGGCGGGCGCAGCCAGCGCAGATCGATCTGCGCGCCCGCCATCCGCAGATTGCCGCCGACGGTGGCGCTGACCAGCCGGAGGGTTCCGCCGCTGCGGAAGTTCTGGTCGAACTGGATGTCGCCGCGGATGTCGGCGCGGTCGGCGACCAGGGTGGCGGCCGGGTCGTCGTGCTGGGAGTCGCCGCGGCGCGGCGGCTGAACGCCCGGTTCGAGCAGCGCGTTCCGCAGCCGCAGGTCGCCGGCGATGCGCGCGCTCGGCAGCAGCAGCCGGCCGGCCGCGGTGAACGCCCGGTCGGTGTTCCGGTCGACGTCGAACCGCAGCGAGCCGCCGATCTGGATGCCGGTGGCGTTGAGCGCGTTCCGGCCGCGGTTGCGCAGGGTTCCGCCGGAGAGCGTCAGGTTCCCGCCCACCTGCGCGCCGGGGATGCGGATCTCGCCCGCGACCTGCAGGCGAATGCCCAGCAGCGCGCCGGAGACCTTGAGCCGGTCGCCGTAGATCGCGCGCCGCCCGGGATTGCGCAGCTCGCTGTCGTTGAGCAGCAGCGAGCCGCCGAGATCGGCGTCGGCCAGGTCCACGATGCCGCCGATGCTCCGGCACCGGCGGAGCACGGTGTCGTTGCTGACCGAGAGGTTGCGCGCGTTGATCCCGGGGAACCGGCAGTTCCACATCACCAGCCCGGCCAGCCGGGCCTGCCGCAGGTCCGGGGCCGTCTCGAACCGGCAGCCGACGAACTCCAGCAGGTAGGGCAGGTCGGCGTTGCGCAGCTCGACCCGGCCGGTGAGCAGCGCGTTCTCGACCGCGATCACCAGCGGCTGGGCGCCGCGCCGGTTGAACAGCCGCCAGCCGCCCTCCTCCAGGGAGTCGATCAGCCGCCGGGTGAAGTACTCGCCGCGGATCACCCGCTCCGCGGGCTCGACCTGGCCGTTGCCCTCGCCCGGGGCGGGCTCGTCGGCGGGCTGCGCCGGCGCCCTGCTGGGCCTGAGCAGCTCGTCGAAGCGCCGCTCGGCGGCGGTTTGCGGTCCACCGTTGTCCCACGGTCTGCCCGGCACGGCGTGCTCTCCATCGCTGTCGAACCAAGTGATCCACACGCACCGTAGCCGATCGGCCACCGCGACAACGCGACTTTCGGCCGGACGCCGCATCGGGTCCACAGTGGATCGCGCGGATTCCTGAGATCAACATCACGACGGGCCGATCGGGAGCGGACCCCGATCCGGTGATCTGGAATGCTGCGCCCGCCGTACAACGAAACGTCAGGGAGGACGCCGATGGGCATCATCAGCTGGATCGTGCTGGGACTGATCGCGGGCGGTATCGCCAAGGCGCTCATGCCGGGCCGGGACCCGGGCGGCTGCATCGTCACGATCCTGCTCGGCGTCGCGGGCGCCTTCGTGGGCGGCTGGGTCGGCAAGACCCTCTTCCACGTCGAGCTCGGCACGTTCTTCGACCTGCGCACCTGGGGCCTGGCGGTGCTGGGAGCGTTCATCCTGCTCGTCGGCTACCGCCTGATCTTCGGCAAGCCCCGGAGCTGAGCCCCCACCCGAACGCGGCGGCGGAACACATCCGTCCGCAATTTCCATTGAAATCGAAGTTTCGATTTCAATGGAAATTGCGGAGCTCCAGAACGTGCGCGAAGGGCGTCTTCGGGCGGATGTGCCCGAAGACGCCCTTCGTCCGGATGGGTCAGGCGTCCACCCGGTCCGCCGGTTTCGGCGTGCGGCGGACGAGGCGGCTCCACAGCGGGTACGTGAGCAGGATCGCGATGATCACGTAGACCACGATCGCCAGCGGCGAGTTCACCAGGCCCGTCAGGTCACCGTCGCTGATCTGCAGCGCCCGGCGCATCTGCAGCTCCGCGGTCGGGCCCAGGATGACGCCGATGATCGCCGGCAGCACCGGCAGGCCGAAGCGGCGCATCGCGAAGCCGATCGCCCCGATGATGAACAGCAGCACCAGATCCATCGCCTCGCCGCCGATCGCGTACGCACCGACGCTGGCGAAGAACAGGATGCCCGCGTACAGGTACGGCCGCGGGATCTGCAGCAGCTTCGCCCACACCGGCGCCAGCGGCAGGTTGACCACCAGCAGCAGCGCCAGACCGACGAACATGCTCGCGATCAGCGCCCACACCAGGTCCGACTCGCGCTGGAACAGCAGCGGACCGGGCTGGATGCCGTACTGCTGGAACGCCGCCAGCATCACCGCGGCCACCGAGGTGGTCGGCAGGCCGAGGGTGAGCATCGTGACCATGGTGCCCGCCGCGCTGGACGTCGAGGTGGCCTCCGGGCCGGCGACGCCCTCGATCGCGCCCTTGCTGCCCCACGTGCCCTTGCGGCGGCCCAGCTGCCGCTCGACGGTGTAGGACAGGAAGGTCGGCACCTCGGCGCCCCCGACCGGGATCGCGCCGAACGGGAAACCGATCAGCGGGCCGCGCAGCCAGGGCTTCCACGCCCGCCCGAGGTCCTGCCGGGACATCCACGGCCGGCCGACCGGGATCGGCTTCTCCTGGGTGTGGCGCAGGTGCGCGGCGACCCACAGCGACTCGCCGACCGCGAAGAGGCCGACCGCGACGAGCACCACGTCGATGCCGTCGACCAGCTGCAGCGAACCGAAGGTCAGCCGGGCCTGCCCGCTCATCTGGTCGAGCCCGACGAGCCCGATGGTCAACCCGATCAGCAGCGAGGCGAAGCCGCGGATCCGCGAGCTGCCCAGCACCGTCGAGGTCGCCACGAACGCCAGCACCATGAACGCGAAGTAGTCCGGCGCGCCGATGTCGACCGCGTAGCCCGCGATGACCGGTGCCAGCAGCACCAGCAGGATGAGGCCGACCAGGCCGCCGACGAAGTGCCCGACGGCCGCCGCGGCCAGCGCTTGCGCGCCCCGGCCGTTCTTGGCCATCTTGTTGCCTTCGATGGCCACCACCACCGCGGCGCTCTCGCCGGGGGTGTTGAGCAGGATCGACGTGGTCGATCCGCCGAACATGCCGCCGAAGTAGATGCCGGCGAACATGATGAACGCGCCGGTGGGATCCAACGCGTAGGTCACCGGCAGCAGCAGCGCCACCGCCATCGCCGGGCCGATGCCCGGCAGCACGCCGACGGCGGTGCCCAGCACCACGCCGATCGCGGCGAACAGCAGGTGCTGCGGGGTCAGGGCGGTGGCGAAACCGCCCAGGAGGTTCGTCAGGTCCATCGGTTACAGCACCCCCATCAGCGGGCCACCGGGCAGCGGAACGCCGAGCAGTTCGTTGAACGCCAGCCACGTCAGCACCGAGATGGCGGCCGCGATGAGCGGGTCCCGCACCAGGTTGCGGCTGCCCAGCGCGTAGGCCGCACCCCAGAACATGATCGCGGCCGAGGCCGGGAACCCGATGATGTTGATCAGCGCCGCGTTGAGCAGGAAGAACCCGGACAGCAACAGCAGCGTGCGCCAGTCGGTCGGCGCATCGAGGTCGACGTCCTCGCCGGCCTCGGCCTCGCCGCGGCCGCCGCGCAGGACGTCCCGCGCCAGCAGCAACGACACCAGGACCAGCAGCGAACCGACCACGACCGGCACCGCCTTCGGCCCGACCGGGCCGCGCTGCGCGAAATCGGTCGGGATCAGGGCCGCGTCGACGAGCACGAGCGCGCCCACTGCGAGCAGCAGCACGCAGATGCCGAGTTCGGAGTGCGTGCGCCACCAGCTCTCGCGCACCGGCTCCGCCGGCGACTCCGTCTTGTCCACGGTGGAACTCATGCCGCCCCCAACTCCTTCAGCACCGATGCGACGCGGTCGTTCTCGGACGCCAGGAACGCGCCGAAGTCATCGCCGGTCTGGAAGGCGTCGGACCACCCGTTGAGCTTCATGGCCTGCTGCCACTGCTCGCTGGCGTGCAGCTTGGTGAACAGCGAGATCAGCTTCTCCCGCTCCTGCTCGGTGATGTCCGGGGGCGCGACGATGCCCCGCCAGTTGGTGAAGCTGACGTCCACGCCGGACTCCCGCAGGGTCGGCGCGTCGATGCCGGGCACCCGCTCCGGGCTGGTCACCGCCAGCGCCCGCAGCTCGCCGGCCGCGATCTGGTCGCGCGTCTCGCCGATCCCGGAGACGCCGAAGGCGACCTTGCTGCCGAGCACGGAGGCCATCAGCTCGCCGCCACCGTCGAACGGCACGTAGTTGACCTGCTTCGCGGACAGGCCGATGGCCTTCGCGGTCAGCATCGGCGCCAGGTGGTCCGGGCCGCCGGGCGACGAGCCGCCGCCGACCGGAACCGCGCCGGGGTCGGCCTTCCACGCCGCGATCAGCTGGGCGATGTTCTGGTAAGGGGAGTCCTTGGCCACCACGATGACGTCGGATTCCTCGGTGAGCTTCGCGATCGGCGTGGTGTTCTGCAGCGACACCGGCGAGTGGTTGGTGTAGACCGAGCCCACCACGCCCAGGCCCATCGACATCACCATCGCGCCGTTGCCCGACTCCTTGACCAGCCTGCCCAGCCCGACCGTGCCGCCCGCGCCGGGCAGGTTGAACACCTCGGTCGGCCCGTTCAGCCCGGTGTCCTCGATCGCCTTCACCGCGGTGCGGGCCGTGATGTCGTAACCGCCACCCGGCGTGTTGGGCACCATGAACCGCAGGCCGCGGATCTGCGAGCCCGGGGCATCGCCCCCCGAACTGACCAGGGGCGGCACCAGCAACACCAGCAGCGCCGCGCCCAGCACCGCCAGGACCACTTTCAACTTCCGCATCATCACCTCACTGTGACACCGGTCTCCCGGACCAGGTGGTGGGTGATGGTGCCGCACGGCACCACGCGGCGTCTCGCTTTAGCACCTATCGGAAGTTGTGGAAGTTCTGTCACCGACCCGAAGGTGCGGGTTCTCAGGTGGCCTCGACGTCGACGGGCAGTGTCCCGCCGCGCCGCCGCTGGATGGTCAACTGCGCCACCGAACACCACTTGGACCTCCCCCGCACCTGCCGCCCCGGCCAGGCTACCTGGCGCCGCGGCGGCGGGTTCCCGTCCGAAGTCGACGTTCACCGGCGCCCGCCTAGGATGATCATCCACAGTAGACAAAATAGTGCCGGTCGTTCACCTGGATCCCAGGCTGCCGCCACATGTTCGACCCATCGGCGGAGCTCCGCTTCATCAATCCGAGACGGACTCGTGCCGCGATCACGGCCCCGGAATCAGTACCATCCACAAGGGACAGTGAATCGGGGTGAGCGGCGGCGGTTCGCCTTGCGCTACAGCCAGTCCCGCTTCTTGAACAGGGTGTAGATCGCGATGCACAGCACCACGGTCGCCGACGCCGAAACCCAGAAACCCCACGGCTGCTGGGCGCCCGGGTACGGCACGTTCTGCCCGTAGAAGCCGGTGATCGCCGTGGGCACGGCGATGATCGCGGCCCAGCCGGTGACCTTCTTCATGATCATGTTCAGCCGGTGGCCCTGCAGGTTGAGCTGGGTTTCCCGCACCGTCGTGATCAGATCCCGCAGCGACTCGGTCCACTCCGAGGCCCGCAGCACGTGGTCCTGGACGTCGTGGAAGTACGGTGCCAGGGTCTCGTCGACCAGCCGCATGTCCGGCCGCGCGACCGTGTTCAGCACCTCCCGCATCGGCACGACCGCGCGCCGCATCCGCACCAGGCTCTTGCGCAGGTGCAGCGAGCGCCGTTGCAGGGCGTCGTGGTCCGGTTTGTCGTCGAACACCAGATCTTCCAACGCTTCGATCTGGTCGTCCAGCACCTGCGCGGCCTCGAAGTGGCCATCGACGATGTAGTCCAGCAGCCCGTGCAGCAGGAAACCGGCTCCGCTCTTGGCCAACCCCTCCGGCGCGGTGTCCCAGCGGTGCACGACGGCGTCGATGTCGAAGTGCTCGTCCTTGCGGACCGTGACCAGCGCGCGGTCGGTGATGAAGGCCGCCAGCTCCGAGGCGCGCAGGTGCCCGGTCTGCGGGTTCATCCGCACCGCGTAGGCCGTGAGCAGCGAGTGGGTGCGGAAGCACTCCAGCTTGGCCCGCTCCTGGGTGTGGATCGCACCCTCCACCGCCAGTTCGTGCAGCCCGAGCTCTTCGCTGATGGCGGCCAGGTCCTCGGCCGTGGGTGCGCAGAAGTCCAGCCACACCGTCGCGGCGGTGTCGGCGAGGTGGTCGGAAACGTCGGCTACGGGGAAGTCTTCGGCGTCGAGGATGCCGTTGCGGTACACGCGGGTGCGAGCCATGACCGGACAGGCTAGCGATCACACCCCGGAAGACGTGAGGACTTCGTCGAACACGTGATCCGGGATACAACCGCCCCACCCGGATCGTGGTTCGCCGTTCCCGCGATGGCCGCCGCCGGCCCGGCGTGATCCTGGGAACGGGGAGGCACACTGGGGGTGAGGCTCAATCCGGCAGAGGTGCGGTCATGCGCGGAACGGTCCCGGTGGGACGAGTGGCTGGGGTGCGCATCGGGCTGCACTGGAGCGTGCTCGGCATCGTCGTGCTGGTCGCCATCGGGCTGGCGGGCTACCAGCTACCGCTGGCGTTCCCCGGGCACTCCGCCGTCGGCTACGCGCTGGCCGGGCTGGCCGCCGCGGTCCTCCTGGTCGGTTCGCTGCTGGCGCACGAACTCGCGCACGCGATCGTGGCCCGCCGCAACGGTGTCGCGGTCGAGGGCATCACGCTGTGGCTGCTGGGCGGGATCGCCCAGTTGCGGGACGAGGCGCGCAGTCCCGGCGCCGACCTGCGCATATCGATCGTCGGGCCCGTCACCAGCGCCGCGGCGGGCGTGGCCTTCGGGGTGCTGGCCTGGGGCGCGGCCAGGGTCAGTGCGGGCGGCCTCGTCGTGGGCGTGCTGACCTACCTGGCGTTGCTGAACCTCGTGCTGGCGGTGTTCAACCTCGTTCCGGCCGCTCCGCTGGACGGCGGCCGCGTGCTGCGCGCCGCGCTGTGGCGGTGGCGCGGCGACCGGTTCGAGGCGGCCGCGTGGTCGGCCCGCGCCGGGCTCGGGCTCGGTGGCCTGCTGGTCGCCGCCGGATTCGCGCAGTCGATCCTCCAGGGCCCCGAGGGGATGTGGTGGATCCTGCTGGGGCTCTTCGTCGCGAGCATCGCCTTCGCCGAGGAGCGCCAGGCCCGCGCGGGGATGGCACTGTCCGGGGTGCTGATGCGGGACGTGATGTCGCATCCGGTCGAGACCGTCGACGGCCGTTCGACGACCGGCGAGTTCCTGGACCGCCGCCCCGCGCACGCCAGCTTCCCCGTGGTGCGCGAGGACGGCGGGGTCGACGGACTGGTCTCCCTCCGCCGGATCCGCTCGCTGACCGCCTGCGGCCAGCCACCCGCCACGCTGCGCGACGCAGCCTGCCCGATGGCCCGCGTGCCCACCGCGGCACCGGACGAGCCGCTGGCGGCGGTCCTGCCCCGGCTATCGGACTCCACCGACGGGCACGTCCTGATCTTCGACGACGGCCGGCTGGTGGGCATCGTCGCGCCGTCGGACATCGACCGTGCCGTCGCGGCGCGCGGCGTCCACGTCATCCTGCCCGCGGCGGTGGAACGCGAAGCGAACCGGCAGGCCCCGCCGCCGAACTGGTGGTATCCCGGTCGGCCGCGCTGAGCGCTCACAACGCCTGTTCCAGGCGGTGCCGGACGGATTCGGCGGACCGCCGCAGCATCGGCGTCGCGTGCACCTCGACCGGCTCCGGGCCGATGAGGCGCCGGGCCGGTTCGGGCAGCCACCGGAGGTCGTGTTCGAACCGGCGCTGCGCCGCCTGGACCGGCTCCGGCTGTGCCACCCGCGCGCCGCCGCGCATGGCAGGCTCCAGAAGCGGTTCACGGCCCGGCGGCGGGTCCTCGGTGCGCAGTGCGAGCAGGTCGGGCTGCCCGGGCTCGCCGCGGTAGACCTGTTTCGCGCCGGGCGCGGTCAGCTTGCCCGCGGACAGCTTCATCACCGGCGTCCCGCCGTACTCGACCAGCTTGTACGCGCTGTCCAGGGACGGCGCGTCGGCGGAAACGCCCATCCTGGTGCCCACGCCGAACATGTCGATCGGTGCGGCGGCGAGTTCGGCGAGCGCGTGCTCGTCGAGCCCGCCGCTGGCCATGATCCGGACACCCGGGAATCCCGCGTCGTCCAGCAGCCGTCGCGCCTGCACCGCCAGGTCGCCGAGATCGCCGGAATCCAGGCGGATCCCGATGCGGCTGCCGACGGGCAGCTCCCGGGCGACGTCGATCGCCGTGCGCACGCCGCGCAGGGTGTCGTAGGTGTCGACCAGGAACACCACGGCATCGGGGAAATCGGCGGCGAACGCGCGGAATGCGGTGCGCTCGTCGGGGAACGCCTCGACGTAGGAGTGCGCCATCGTCCCGGCGGCCCACAGCCCGAACTCACGTGCGGCGGCGACGTAGCTGGTGCCCGCGAAACCAGCGATGGCCGAGGCACGGGCGACCGCCCGGGCCGCCTCCAGGCCGTGGGTGCGGCGGGCGGCGAAGTCGACCAGGCCCGCGTACGGCGCGGCGATCCGGCAGCGGGCCGCCTTGGCCGCCACCGCCGTCTGGAACGTCGCGAAGTTCAGCAGTGCCGTCTCCACCAGCTGCGCCTGCGGCAGCGGCGCCGTGACCTCCAGGAGGGGTTCACCGGCGAAGACCACCCGGCCCTCGGGAACGGCCAGCACGTCGCCGGTGAAGCGCAGTTCCGCCAGCGCGGCCAGATCTCCTTCCGGCAGGTGCACGACGTCGCCGAGGTAGGCCAGGTCTTCGGCGGCGAAGTGCAGCCGTTCCAGGAAGTCCAGGCAATCGGCGAGCCCCGCGGCGACCAGGAACCCGCGCTCGCGCGGCAGTTCCCGCACGAACAGGCTGAACGTCGCGGGCAACGTCATGCCCCGGCGCAGATAGCCGGCCGCCATCCTGATCTCGTAGAGATCGGTGCACAGACCCGTCATCGCCGCGGTCGCCTCCCGGATCGACGGTTGCGCCCGCCGCGCCGCCCCGGCCAGAGGAGATGGTCACCAGGGGCGCGCGCTCCCGTACGCGCCGGTAGGGCCGATCGGCCCTAGCGCCACGCCCGGCCCGCTTGGCACGGTCGCGCAGGAACCTCGTGGGGGCGCGGAGCATGGCGCGAGAAGAACAGTCCGTCGTGGTCGGAGTGGACGGCTCCGGCGCATCGGCGCGGGCGGCGCTCTGGGCGGCAGCGGAAGCCGTCCGGCTGTCGGTTCCGCTGCGGCTCGTGCTGGTCAGCGACGATCCGGCGCGGGAGCCCTACGCCAAGGAGCTGGTCCACGACATCGACGCCCGCTGCCGGCACGCCGCCGGCGAGCTGGACATCGTCGACGAGGTCGCCTACGGCCATCCCGCCGCGGAGCTGGTGCACCGGTCGGAATCCGCCCGGCTGCTGGTGGTGGGTTCCCACGGGCACGGCGCCCTCCGGGGCGCGCTGCTCGGTTCGATCAGCGCTGCCGTGGCCGCGCACGCCACGTCGCCGGTCGTCGTGGTGCGCGGTGTGGGCCCGGCGAAGTCCGGCCCGGTCGTCGTCGGGGTCGACGACTCGCCGGGCAGCCGGACCGCCCTGCACTACGCCTTCGACGCCGCCAACCGGCGGAGCAGCGAACTGGTCGCCGTGCAGGCGCTGCCGAACAGCTACCTCACCCCTGGACCCCACGACGGCCCGGACCGCGACAAGCTGTTCACCCAGGCCGAACTGCGCCTCGCCGAGCAGGTGTCGGCCTGGGGCGACGCCTACCCGGAGGTCGCCGTGCGCCGGATCGTGTCGAACGTCCCGCCCGTGACGGCCCTGTGCGACGCCGCCCAGCACGCGCAGCTGCTGGTGGTCGGCCAGCGCGGGCGCGGAGGTTTCACCGCGCTGCGGCTGGGTTCGGTGGCGAGGGGCGTCCTGCACCACGCGCCGTGCCCGGTCGCGGTGGTCCCCCGCTGACCACAGTGGATGGCCGCATTCGAACCCGCCCTGCCCGAAAAGGGAGGATCTCAAGGGTCGTTCCGGAATGGTGCGCGGGCATGTGCGGGACGTGGTCGTCCGCGGCGCGGGGCGCCGTTTTCGCGCGAAAACGTTAGGGGGGGGGGGATGGGTTTTGTAGAAAAAAAACCCCCCTCCCAGGGTTATGGTGGCTTCGTGGGGGAAAAGGGGGGACCC
>NZ_JBWKKH010000014.1:185944-204486 GCF_056431645.1 Saccharopolyspora sp. NPDC045839 | reverse complement strand
CTCGATCAACTCCCACAGCTCGTCACTGATCTCCCACGGCTTCGGCTGAGCCATCCCACGCTCCTCCACAAGCAAACGTGATCAACTCCAGCCACTACCTTGCCACAACAAGATCATTCTGCAAGGACCCCTAAAATTGGGAACTCCCCGGGTCGCCTCGCGGACAGGCGGGTGGGGCACCTGTGCCCATTGATACCGCGGCGCGAAGGTCGCGCCGACCGGCCCTGTCCGCCCCCGGCTCCGCCGGACACCGGTGACAGCCCGCTTCGGCGCCCGCGTGACGCTCGAACCGGTCGTGAGTGCGTACCGGGGCTCTCCAGCCCGGGTGCGCACTCACGGCCATCCTGTGCGCGTTGCTGACGCTCAATGTCGACCGTCACTACACTGTGGACCGTTCCGGTCACGAGCCGTAGCGGATGACGTGCAGCGCCAAGGGGTCCTGGTCGAAGGACGGTTGCCCGTTCTCGGCCATCGAGTCGATGAGCCGCACCTCGCCGCCCTCGTTGACCGCCACCAGCAGGTTGCCCACCGACTCCCGGCCGCGGAAGTCCCGGCGGCGGATCCACACCAATGCCTTCGCGCCCGTCGGGGTGCTCGCGATCTCGGTCAGGACCTCGCCCCAGCTCTGGTGGATGGTGGCGCTCAGCGGCGGGCCGAGCTCGCGCATCGTGGGCTCGAACCACGCCGCGGCAGCGGGGCCCGGGGGCGCGGAAAGCCCGTCCTGCCGCGCGTCCCACCCCATCAGGTAGGTCCACGGGTCGTTGTTCGGCAGCCCGAACGGGGTCTCGCCCGCTTCCTTCGGCACCACCAGGGCGGCGTCCAGCATCTGGTCCCGCCAGTCGCCGGACTCCTGGAAACGCCGGGTGGTGCAGGCGAACAGCCAGCCGCGTTCGGTCTCGTCCGCTTCGTCCGGGTCCACCACGACGACCGGTTCCTGGTAGGTGTGGTCGAACCAGCTGTTTGCCTTGTCCAGCGCGGCCTGCAGGTCCGGCGCGGCGTTCTCCCAGGGCGCCCGGAGCACCTCGACGCCGTCCACGGCGGGCCGGTGGAAGCGGGCCACCACGAGCTGCCCGATCTCGTCGTCGTCCAGTCGCGCCAGCGAACCCCGTTGCCCGTCCAGGAAAACGGCCTTGCCGTCGTCGTTGAACGCGTAGAGCAGGTGCCCGGTGATCTCCACCCCGGAGTGCTGCCTGCGCAGCCACACCGCACTGCGCGTGCCGGGCCCGCCCTCGAAGAGCATCGACGTCACGTCCGCCCAGGTGGAGCAGGTGGACACCTCCGCGGTCGGGAAATGCGCGGTCAGCATCCGGTCCCACCAGCCGGGCGCCTCGTCCAGCGGCTCCCACGGCAGTGCCGAAGCCGGGCGGCGGTCCACCGCGGCGTCCGTCGCGACCAGGCAGCTGCGCGCGTTGACCCGCCAGCGCCACGGATGCGGGTCGGAGAATCCCACCGCCGCGTTGAGCTCCTCGTCCAGCGGGTCGGCGTTGGCGACCGGGAACGGCTCGCCGCCGTCCTTGGGCACCGCGATGGTGGCGGCCAGCAGCGGCTCGGCGGAGCCGCCCGCGTAGTCGCAGCCGAACAGCTGCGTCCGGTCACCGTCGACCAGCGGCTGGTCATCGGTCAGGGTGACCAGGTCCCCGTACGTGCGGTCCAGCCAGTCGGCGGCCCTGCGGGAGAGATCGTCGCTCATCGTCACCTCGGTCAATGCTCGTCCGACAGCTCGGACCTCTTGGATCTGTTCAGTACGCGGCGGAAGCCACTTGCAGCGTGGGACACCACCACCGCCGAGGGGCGCGATCGGCCGCCGCGCCCGGGAAATCCCCCACCACCGCGCAGCCGCCCTCGCCGCGTCGTCTGGTCATCCCAGCAACGTGACGTCCGCCGGCGCCAAGTCCGTGATGCGGGAGGATTCCGCCTGTTCGGCAGCGGGTCCAAGTTCGCCTTCCCCACGCGCACCGGCCGTGTCCGGTTGGTCGCCGCCCGGACCGCGCACCGCGTCCCGGAACTCCTGCGCCCCGATGCGCGTCGATGCGGGCGCGCCCGGGTTGAGCAGCACGTCGACGCCTTCTTCGGGCAGGGCATCGGCGACCTCCTCGGCGGTGATGTCCGCCCACACCGGGACGGTCAACCGCTCCGCGTGCGCGAAGGCGGTCAGCACCAGCACCGACGGCTTGCCGTCCGGTGCGCGGGTGACGATCGGGGCGTGCTCCTCGTCCAGGCCGATGACCAGGTGCGACCCGGGCAGTGCTGCCAGCAGTTCGGGAACGGGCAGCTCGCCCCGCATCACCAGCCGCAGCGTGGCGTCCACCGGGTCGGTCGGCGAGTCCGGGCTGGACGGCTGGTAGGCGCGGTTCGGGCGGAAGTCCCGCAGCGAGCCGTCGCCGTCGATGTACCAGGAACCGACGATCGCGGTTTCCGGCGGCTGTTGCTGTTCCTGCTCGGGCTCCCACTCGGGGTCGATGAGCACGACCCACTGGTCGACGGGCTCGCCCTCGGCAATCGGGGCGGTTTCGGGCGTTTCGTCCTCGGACATCGAAGGTTCCTCGCTGCTTCCTGTCGGCTTCAACGTTGTTCCGCCGGTGGCTCGGTCGGAGTTCCGCCCGCGTCCGGATCGCCGGTTCCGGCGTCGGCCATCGCGTGCTTGACCGAGCTCGCCAGCACGCGCATGGACGTCGGCGCGCCCGGGTTGAGCAGCACGTCGACCCCTTCGTCGGGCAGTGAGTCGGCCAGCGCCTTCGCCGTGATCTCTTGCCAGGTCGGCACGTCGACCCGCCGGGCGTGCACCGGCGAAGTGGCGACCAGCACTGACGGCACCTCGTCCGGGGAGAGTGTGACGACGGCGTTCCCGTCGTCGTCCAGCGCGATCAGCAGCAGCGCACCGCGCATGGCCTCCAGCAGCGCATCGCCGCTGTAATCGCCGCGTGCCACCAGTTGCAGCACCGCGTCCACCGGGTCGGTGGCGGAATCCTCGCGGGAGGGCACGTAGTCCGGGTTGGCCTGGAACGCGCTGACGGTGCCGTCGGCTCCGATGTGCCAGGAACCGAGGATGGCCTCGTTCGGCGGCTCTTCCTCATCGGACTCGGGCTGCCAGGCCGGGTCGATCACGAGGGCCCACGCTTCCTGGTCGGGACCAGCGGGTGCTTCCTCACTGGGACCAGCGGGAGCTTCGCCCTCCTCCGGAGTGGGGTGGTCACTGGTCACTGGTGATTCCTTTCTGCATGCGCTGTGCCTGGTAACGCCGGTGAGGCGGGAAGGCTAGCGTGGTTTGAGCTTGGGGAGCTTCTTGAGTTCTTTCGCGCTGTACTGGGTTTCCCCGTGCACCTCGATGTACTCGTGGCCGTCCTTGAGGTAGCTGCTGACCCAGCCCGCGTTGTTCGAGGCCGTGACCGGATTGGTCGTGAACACGTTATCCCGGCCGGCGTCGTAGATGTTCTTGAAGCCAAGCACACGAGCCATTGCCACCGAGTCCCGCAGCAGCGTCGCGGCTTGCTTGGGTTGGCGGCTCGCGAAACCGGTCTCCGTGCCCTCGGCGGCCCGGCAGAACATGAACAGCAGGCGGCCGTTCGGGTTCGCCGCATGCATGCGGTGGAACTCTTCCCGCTGGAACTGCACCTTGGTCAGCGTGGACCCGGACACCGACAGCTTGATGCCGCGTTTCAGGCGGAGCGCGGCGCTCTTCTTGTTCCCGTGTCCGGTGAAGAGGTTCGGGCCCGCCTTCACCCGGACCTGAGCGCCCGTGTCGGGGTGGATGAGAGTGGTGGTGACCGGCGCGAACGGACTGGGCGCCAGCCGTTTCAACGGATCCCGGCGGTGCACGTCTTCGTGGCGGAAGGCCGTCGGGCCGTCTTCCATCGGCCTGGTTCGCCCCACGGAACCCATGCTGTCGAGTTCCTTGGCGAACAACTTGTCGGGCAGCTGCTGGCCGAGATCCAGCCCCAGGCCGTTGACCCGTGCCCATCCGGTGCTGGTGCTGGTGAGCTCGAAAGCCTCCACTTCGCGTGCGTAGAACTCGACCTCCTTGCCATTGGCCTGGTCGATTCCGGTCAACGGCTGGTCGGCGTCCAGGATGCGCGAGGCGTTCGGGAGGAAGCGCTCGAAGAACTCGATGTTGGCGATGTTGCCCGGCGAGTACTTGTTGCTGACCTGGCTCGTCCAGCTACTGGTGTGTTCGGTCCAGCCCTGGTTGTCGGACGCGCCGAAGCGGCCGTCCGGCAGCTGGGACACCTCGCCCTCCGTTCCTTCGACCGAGCCCATGAAGCCCGAGTCCGCCAGCTGCTTGGCAGTGGCGTTCAGGTCCGTGTTGTGCGAGGTCAGCAACCGGACCTTGACGCCAGGGGCGACGACGGCGAGCCGGAACTCGCCGAGGTTCATCAGGATGGCGGCGAGGCCGTCGCTGCCGATGCGCACGTCACGACCGTCCCGCAACGGCATCGCGTACTTCCGCCTCGGCCCGGCGCTGTCGATGTCGACGTGGAAGACGTCCTCGGTCTGCTCGGTCGCGGGATCCGGGCGCTTGGGGTGTCGTGCCGCTTCGGCCGGCGTTTCGCCGGGCATCGTCGCGATGGTCCGGCGGTAGCCACCGGTCAAGTCGAACTTGTTGGCTCGGGTGAACGACACCCCGTGCCCGTCTCCCCGCATCATCTCGTACGTGAGGTCGGTCATCCGGATGGTGGTCTCCCGGTCACCCTCCCACGCCCGCACCACGAGACCGGGGTCCAGGAAATCGGATCGCACCGGGACAGTCCGGCCGGGATTCGTCGAGCCGCGGCGGGTGGAGCCGATGAGGCGGGAAAGCAAGCCCGGTTTGAGCTTGGGAAGCTTCTTGAGTTCTTTCTCGCTGTACTGGGTTTCCCCGTGCACCTCGATGTACTCGCGGCCGCCCTTGAGGTAACTGCTGACCCAGCCCGCGTTGTTCGAGGCGATGACCGGGACCTTCGCTGCCACGACATCCCGGCCGGCGTGGACGACGTTGTCGAAGCCGAGTTCACGGGCCGTTGCCACAAAGTCCCGCAGCAGCGTCGCGGCCTGCTTGGGCTGGCGGTCCGCGAAGCCGGTTTCTGTGCCCTCGGCAGCGTGGCAGAACAGGAACAGCATGCCGCCGTTCGCGTTCGCCGCGTGCATGCGGTGGAACTCTTCCCGCTGGAACAGCACCTTGGTCAGAGTCTCCCCGGACGCCGCCAGCTCGAGGCCGCCGATGTAGAGCTTGGCGCTGTGCTTGTTGCCGTGGCCGGTGAAGTAGTTCGGGCCTACCTTCACCTGGACCTGAGCACCGGTGTCAGGATGGGTGAGAGTGGTGATGACCGGCGCGAACGGACTGGGCGCCAGCCGGTGCAACGGATCGCTGTCATGCAGATCCACGGAGCCGATTCCGTTTTCGTCGCGGAGAGCGTCCACGCCGTCTTCCATTGGCCTGGTTCGCGCCACGGAATCCATGCTGTCGAGATTCTCGGCGACCAACTCGTCGGCCGGCCCCTGGCCGCGAACCAGCGTCAGACCGTTGACCCGTTCCCATCCGGTGCTCGTGCTGGTGGTGAGCTTGAGATCCACCTCGTCCGCGTAGAACTTGATCTCGCTAATTCCGACCTCGTCGCGGAAGCGCGTGGTCAACGGCTGGTCGGCGTCCAGAATGTACGAGGCGCTCGGGAGGAAGCGCTCGAAGAACTTGATGTTGGCGGTGTTGCCAGCTGAGAACTTGTTGTTGACCTGCCTCTTTCCGCTGCGGTCGTACTCGGTCCAGCCCTGGTTGTCGGACACACCGAAGCGGCCGTCCGGCAACTGGGACACCTCACCATCGGTTCCTTCGACCGAGCCCTTGAAGCCCGAGCGCGCCAACTGCTCGACAGTGGCGCTCAGCTCCGCGTTGTGCGAGGTCAGCAACCGGACCTTGATATCGGGAGCGACGCTGGAGAGATATCGGAGCTCGCCGAAGTTCATCAGGATGGCGGCGAGGCCGTCGCTGCCGATGCGCACGTCACGACCGTCCCGCAACGGCATCGCGTACTTCCGGCCCGGCCCGGCGCTGTCGATGTCGACGTGGAAAAGGTCCTTGGTCTGCTCGGTCGTCGGAGCGGGGCGCTTGGGGTGTCGTGCCGCTTCGGCGGGCGTTTCGCCGGGCATCGTCTTGATGGTCCGACGGTAGTCGCCGGTCAAGTCGAATTTGTTGGCGCGGGTGAACGACACCCCGCGTTCCTTCTGCATCATCGCGTACGCGAGGTCGGTCATCCGGATGGTGGTCTCCCGGTCACCCTCCCACGCCCGCACCGTGAGACCGGGGTCCAGGAAATCGGAGCGCACCGGCACGGTCTGGTGGGCGGAGCCGTGCCTGGTGAAGCCGATGAGGTGGGAGAGCGAGCGTGGTTTGAACTTGGGGATCTTCTTGAGTTCTTTCTCGGTGTACTGGGTTTCCCCGTGCACCTCGATGTGTTCGCGGCCGCCCTTGAGGTAGCTGCTGGCCCAACCTGCGTTGTTGAAGACGGTGGCCATTTGAGCCACCCCCACGTCATCCCGGCCGGCGTAGTAGACGTTCTCGAAGCCGAATTCGCGGGCCGTTGCCACCGAGTCCCGCAGCAGCGCCGCGGCCTGCTTGGGTTGGCGGTTCGCGAAACCGGTTTCCGTGCCTTCGGCAGCGCCGCAGAACATGAACAGCAGGCGGCCGTTCGGGTTCGCCGCGTGCATGCGGTGGAACTCTTCCCGCTGGAACTGCGCCTTGGTCAGCGTGGACCCGGACACGTACAGCCCGATGGTCTTGCCGCCGCGGTTGATGCGGAGCTCGGCGTGATCCTCGTGGCTGTGTCCGGTGAAGAGGTTCGGGCCCGCCTTCACCTGGACCTGAGCGCCCGTGTCGGGGTGAGTGAGAGTGGTGATGACCGGCGCGAACGGACTGGGCGCGAGCCGTTTCAACGGATCCTTGCCGTGCAGCTCGTCGAAGTTCTTCCCGCTGTCGGCGTACGCTTGCTCGCCGCTCTCGTTCGGCCTGGTTCGCACCACGGTTTTCGTGATGTCGAGCTCGTCGGCGAACTCCTGGCCGCTGGCCAGGTTTTCGCTGGCCAACGTCAGGCCGTTGACCCGTTTCCATCCTGCGCGCTTGGTGGTGAACTCATCCACCTGCACCTCGTGCGCGTAGAACTTGACTCCCGCGCCGCTGTCCTGGTCGATTCCGGTCAACGGCTGGTCGGCGTCTGGGATGTGGGAGGCCTTCGGGAGGAAGCGCTCGAAGAATTCGATGTTGGCGATGTTGCCCGGCGAATACCTGTTGTGGACCTGGCTGTTTCCGACATGGTCGTACTCGGTCCAGCCCTGGTTGTCGGACACGCCGAAGTGGCCGTCCGGCAACTCGGACACCTCGCCCAGGGTTCCTTCCAGCGAGTTCTTGAAGCCCAGTCCCGCCAACTTCCCGATGGTGCGCTCCAGCAGCACGTTGCGCGAGGTCCACATCCGGACTTTGAGGTGCTGACCGTGATCGGAGAACGACCGGAACTCCTCGGAGTTCATCAGGATGGTCGCGATGCCTTCGTCGTCGACGCGAACGTCACTGCCGTCCCGCAACGGCGTGACGTACTTCTCTCCGTCGATTTCGATATCGATGTTGAAGACGTTCTTGGTTCGTCCGGGCGCTATTTTGGGTCGGTTGGGGTGCTTTGCGGCCTCGGTGGCCGTTTCGCCGGGCATCGTTAGAACGGTTTGGTCATCACTATCGCCCACATTGAGCTTGTTGTCGCGCGTGAACGAGACACCGAGTCCGTACCCCCGCATCTGGTGGATCTCGAGGTCGGCCAACCGGACTCTGGTCTTCCGGCCCGTGTCATCCCATGCCTGCACCGTGACATCGGGGTCCACGAAATCCCATGACACCGGCACGGACCCGCCCCGGGCTGTGCTGCTGGGGCCGGAATTCGGTTTCGGTACGAACTGGGGGATCTTCGCTAGTTCTTCCGCGCTGTAACGGGTTTCCTCATGGACCTCGATGTGTTCCCGGCCGCCTCGGAAGCGGCTGGTGACCCAGCCCGCATTGTTCGAGGCGAGCGGAATCTGGGTCACCCACACCATGTCACGGCCGGCGATGTAGGGGTTGTCGAAGCCGAGTTCGCGGGCGGTCGCCACCGAGTCCCGCAGCAGCGTCGCGGCTTCGTCGGGTTGGCCGTCGGCGAAGCCGGACTGCGTGTCCTTGGCGGCGTGGCAGAACATGAACAGCATGCGGCCGTTCGGGTTCGCCGCGTGCATGCGGTGGAATTCCTCGCGCTGGAACTGCATCTTGGTCAAGGTCGCCCCGGACACCGACAGCTTGTAACTCCTGCCGCCGCGGTTGATCTTGAGCTTGGCGGACTTCTTGAGGCCGTGTGCGGCGAAGAGGTTCGGACCCGCTGTCGCCTGGACCTGAGCACCGGTATCCGGATGGGTGAGAGTGGTGAGGGCAGGTACGAACGGACTGGTCGCCAGCCGCTTCAGCGGATCGTGCGCGTAAAGCTGGCTGAACTTCCTGTCGGTGCCTCCGAAAGCATCCAGGTTGTCCTCGTTCGGCCTGGTTCGCAACACGTGGTACGCGTAGTCGAGCCTGGCGGCGAAGTCCTGGTCGACCTGCAGCATTTCGCCGACCAGCGTCAGGCCGTTGACCCGCATCCATCCGGTGCTGCTGCTGGTGAGCTCGTAAGCCTCCACTTCGTGGGCGTAGAACTCGACCTCCGCCCCATTCAGGGTTCCGACCAATGGCTCATCGGCGTCCAGGATGCGCGAGGCGTTCGGGAGGAAGCGCTCGAAGAACCTGATGTTGGCGATGTTGCCGGGTGAGTACTTGCCGGTGACCTGGTGCGAGAGCTTGGAGGGGTCCTCGATCCAGCCCTTGTTGCCGGAAACGCCGAAGCGGCCGTCCGGGAGCTGGGACACCTCGCCCTGAGGTCCTTCGACCACGTCCCTGAAGCCCGACTTCGCCATCTGCTGGACTACGCGCTCCAGTTGCCTGCTGTGCGGAGTCAGCAACCGGACCTTGAGGTCGGGATCGTTGACGCCGAGATCGCCGATCCCCCTGAGGTTCATCAGGATCTTGCCGAGCCCCGTGCCGTCGATGTTCACCGAACGGCCGTCTCGCAACGGGATGTCGAGGAACCGCTCAGCGCTGTCGACGTCGTAGTCGACGTGGAGGACGTTTCTGGATTCCCCGACATCGGCTCCGGGGCGGTTGGGGTGCTGTGCGGCACTGGCGGGTGTTTCTCCGGGCATCGTCTTGATGGTGTGGAGGTAGCCGCCGCTCAGGACATACCTGTTGTCGCGGGTGAACGCTATGCCGACCCCGTCCCCGCGCATCCAGTGGTACGCGAGGTCGGCCATCCCGACCCGAACCTTCTGGTTTCCGTGGTATGCCGCCACCGTGAGATTGGGGTCCAGGAAGTCGGCCTGCACCGACACGGTCCGGTGGGGGTTCGCCGGGCCGCGCCGGTAAAGGCTCGGGTCGAAGCCTTCGGGCGTGGGGCCGCCGTGCCGCTGCGCGGAGCTGGATCCGTTATTCGAGATCGGCGTGTACTCGGGACGGCTGTTGAGTTCTGCTGCGCTGAACTGGGTTCTCGTGTGCACCTTGATGACGTCGCGGCCGTCCTTGGCGAGGTAGCTGCTGGCCCAGCCCGCGTTGTTCGCGGCAGTGACCGGATTGTTCGCGAATACGACACCCCGGCCGGCGTCGTAGATGTTCTTGAAACCGAGCTCACGGGCCATTGCCACCGAGTCCCGCAACAGCGTCGCGGCTTGCTCGGGTTGGCGGTTCGCGAAACCGGTCTCCGTGCCCTCAGCGGCGTGGCAGAACATGAACAGCAGGCGGCCGTTCGGGTTCGCCGCATGCATGCGGTGGAACTCTTCCCGCTGGAACTGCACCTTGGTCAGCGTGGACCCGGACACCTGCAGCTCGATTTCCTCACCGTCGCGGCTGATGAGGAGCTCGGCGTGCTCCGCGCGGCCATGTCCGGTGAAGAGGTTCGGGCCTACCTTCACCTGGACCTGAGCACCGGTGTCGGGGTGGGTGAGCGTGGTAGTGGCCGGTGCGAACGGACTGGGCGCCAGCCGTTTCAACGGATCGCTGCTGTACAGATCGTTGAGGCTTCCGTCGTTGCGGACGAAAACTCCCACATTGTCTTCGTTCAACCTGGTTCGCGCCACGGAAGGCATGCGGTCGAGCTCGCCGGCGAGTTCCTCGTCGATGTGCCGCTCTTCGGGAGGGGACAGCGTCACGCCGTTGACCCGTTCCCATCCGGTGCTGTCGCTGGTGAGCTTGCGGGCCACCACCTCGTGCGCGTAGAACGTGAACTCCTTGCCATCCGAAGACCTTCTTCCGACGAGTGGCTCGTCGGCGTCCAGGATGTGCGAGGCGTCCGGGAGGAAGCGCTCGAAGAACTCGATGTTGGCGAGGTTTTCCGGCGAGTACTTGCCGGTTCGGCGCTTCTCGCCGTTGCGGTATTCGATCCAGCCCTTGTTGTCGGAAACACCGAAGCGGCCGTCCGGCAGCTGGGACACCTTGCCGTGGGTTCCTTCGACCGAACCCGTGAACCCCGCTTTGGCCAGCCTCTTGGCGGTGCTCCCCAGGTCCACGTTGTCCGAGGTCAGCAACCGGATCTTGAGGTCGGGATCGCCGGCGGCGAGGTCTTGGACATCCCTGAGGTTCATCAGGATTGCACCGAGGGCCTTGTCGTCGACGTTCACCGAACGACCGTTCTGCAACCTCATGACGTAGCTCTTCACGTCGTGCTCGATGTCGACGTGGAAGGTGTTCTGCTCAGTCGTGGTTCCGGGACGGTCGGGGTGCTGTGCCGCTTCGGCGGGTGCTTCCCCGGGCATCGTCTTGATGGTCCGGAGGTAGTCGCCGCTCAAGTCGTACTTTTTCTCGCGCCTGAACGACACGCCATGGCCGGTACCCCGCATCTGCTGGTACGCGAGGTCGCTCATCCGGACCTTGATCTCCTGGCCCGTCTTCCTGTCCCGCACCCGCACCTTGGCATCGGGATCCACGAAACCGGTCCGCACCGGTACGGTCCGAGCGGGATTCTCCCCTCGGCCCTCGAATGCGTCCGCTGCCCCAGCGGTCCAGGAGTCGTCGATGCCCGACTGCCTCGGGGCGGCCTCCGCGACGGCCTGCAAGCCCGTGCCCGCGCTGAGCGCCTGACTGCCTTCCTTGGAGAGTCCGGCCACAACGGCGCCGGTTTTGACGTTCAGCGCCATGCCGGTCGTCGGGAAGATGCCTGTTATGCGAATGCTCTGCGCGTTCAACTCTCGTACGATGGCGCGCACCAAATCGCTGCTCGCTGCGTTCGGCATGGTGAACACCTGCGAGGCGAGATAGACCTCCGCGCTCGCGCCGATCTTCTTGATCTCGTTGGCGATCGTCTTGGCCGAGGGGCTCACGCGGTCGGCGTGGACGATGAACCCCTTCTCGCCGCCGGCAGCGGCGACGATGACGCAGTCGGCCGCGCCGCCACTCCACAGCACATCGATGGGGCCCCTGCTGGACATCATCTCGCCCATGTTCACGCCCACCGCGGCCTCAGCGGGCCGACGACCGCCCAGCAGGCCTACCGGATCGCCACCGGGCAGCGGCCTGATGAGCGAGTCGAGCTGCTGCTTGAGGGCCTGTTCCTCCTCGTTCATCGGGGCGTCTTCCACCAGCTCGTACTCGCTGGTGTCCGCGTTGACCCACATCTTCCTCCCGAGGCCCGGCTTGTCCTGGACCTGGTACTGCCATGTGCTGCCCGTCCAGCGCGCTTCCAGCACGCGGAAGCCTGCGGTCGGCCTGCCCGGCCGACGCAGCGATCTCCCGACAGCCTCTTGACCGAGGTCGCCGATACCCCGTTGCACAGCAGGACGGCCTGGCTCGGGTGGATTCAGCTGTTGGGTGCCGGAATCCCCTCCGGCCTCGAATGCGTCCGCTGCCCCAGCGGAGTAGTCGATTCTGACGGGGGCGCGGCGCAGTTGCCGGCGGCGCTGCAGCGCCAGCTGACTGGCGGACAGTAGCTCGGCCACCTTCGCCGGATTGGCGTGCCTGTCAGGTTTCACGCCGGGCAGGGGCGGTTGCTGAGGTGTCGGTGCGGACTCCGGCGTATCAGCCGACTCCGGCGCATCGACGTCGGTGACCATGAGGGAGAACTCCGACACCCCAGCGGTCGAGGATTTATCGATGTGATCAGTGTCGGCGGTGCGGCGGACAGATCCGTCCTTGGTGACGGCGGCCTCCCCGTCGGCGGTGAGAACCATCACCTCGTCCGCTGCGGGCTTCGTGGTCCGGGAACCTGCATCCGACAGTGCGCGCATCAGCTTGTCAGCGGAGTGCCCCTCGGGGACCGTCAGCAAGAAGAACCTGGTAGCTGGATCCGAAGGGAGGCTAGCTGCACGCGGGTCCCCCTTCTTGGTCCGCTTCTGAGCCTCGACGTAGGTCACCAGGCCGGAGGGGCCCTTCTCCACGTAAAAGGGGTGCCCCTTTCCTTCCGGAGACCGCGCATACACGACCCCTCTCGCGCCAGGCTTCCACTTCTCGCGAAGGGTTTCCTCGAGTTTCGCGGCCCCTCCCTCCTGTTCCTGCAGTGACACGCCGAAGAAGTCCTCCAGGACGACCAGCTTCATCTCCTGAGATACCGGTGCGGCGTGGAACTGCTGACCGGTGTCCCTGCTGAGGATTTCCGCGATCACGACTGGGATGCAGTTGATATCGCGCCCAGGAGCCTCATCCGCCAACGCGGGGTTCGTGTTGTTCTCCGGCGCCCGGTTCACGTTGCCGGACTCCGGGTACTCCCGCCGCATGAACGCGCCCTCGGCGATCTCGTTCGGGAAACTCTCCCGCGACACCACCTGCGGCAGCGGTCCCTGCCAGTTCCCGAAATCGTCGAGCCGCCAGACCGCATCCGCTGTGCCGCGGACATCGGCCTGCACATCGGCTCCGCCCGGTTCGGCATGAGCCCGCCGACCGCCGGTGGCAGCGGCGCTGTCCCGGCCGCGCCGTTCCGGGCGCACCCGCCGGGCCAGCTGGCCGAGCACGCCGCGAAGGACGGTACCGCCCTTACCGCTCCCGGCCGGCGCCCCGACCAAGAGCCTCGGGTCCAACCGCTTTCCGCCGACCGGCGCCGTGCCGGTGTCGACGAGCGGGATGTACCCGATGACGTCGCTCGGGTCGATGTCCGCGATCGTCTCGCGATGCGGGTCCAGGAATACCGGGGCTTCGTTTCCGCGGCTCTCGACCAGCACGCCGTGCGCGACGAACCGGTTCCCCTTCAGAATCACGGCCCCGAAGGAACCCTCCCGCTGGTCCCGCGTATGCGTCAGGACCTGCTCGTACGTCGCTTCCACCGCAGTGGCACCGAGAGCTTCCTCCAACGAGCTGACCTTCATCGGACCACTCGGGTCGGTAACGACCGTCTCGCCCCCGGTGAGGGTCAGCTTGGCCGCGATCAACGCCAGCGCGCAGTTCTGGGTTCGTCCGTCCGCACCCCGCGCGTAGCCGTTCTCGTTCACCCCTCGCAATGCCGGGTAGCGATCCCGGAAGTACGCAGCGGCACTCGCCTCGTCGGGGAAGGAAGCGGCGGTGATCACCGACCCCGGGGGCAGCGACAGCCACGCCCCGGCAACCTCAGCGTAGGCGGGTGGGTCCACCGGGCGGGGGCCGATGTCGGCGTACGCGGGTGGGTTCGCCGGGCGGTCCACGTAAGGCGGAGGCGGCTCCACGTCGTTCAAAGCCAACGTGCTGAGCTGCTGGATCTCCTCCGGCGTGAACCGGGTGTAGGCGCGGTCGACGAGGGTGCCGTCCGGGCGGTAGCTGAACCAGCCGCCGTTGCGGCTGACCGTGATCGCGGACCGGCCGGGGTTGGGCGAGCGGTCCGGCGGAACGGCCAGCGTCGTGTCGCCTCCGACGTGGATGGTGACGGGATCGTTGTTCTGCTGAGCCGCTTCGGCGAGTTGATCGGTGGCGGCCTGCTCGACGTCGTTGGTGAGCAGGGCGATGTCGGAATTGGAGTTGTAGGCGCGCAGCGACCGGTATTCGGGCATCTCGCGGAGGATCCGGTAGTAGATGTCGCCGGAGACGGCGACGTCGACGAGATCTGGGCCTCGCTCCACCTGGAGGTGGAAGCGATCGCCATCGATGCCGATGGCGAGCCAGACCGGATCAACGGTCCAGGGCGCCGGCACGTTCCCGCTCGTCCGCCCCGGGTGGAGGGCTGCGTGCGGGATGGTCTCGTGGGGCATCGTGCGCATCACGTGCGCCACCCGCTCCATGCCTGCCGCCCACCTGCTCAGCTCCTCGTGCGACGTGGGCTGGGTGCCGAAGCTGAGGACCCGTGCCTGCCGCTGCGCGTTCACCACGAGCAGGCGGTGGACATCGCGGCTGCGGAACTCGAACGGCTGGCCGTCGTCCAGCCGGAACCCGCTGTGCAGCTCGCCGTCCGCGCTCCGCGTCTCGGGGAACAGGTGCGCGAGCGATGATCCCGGTGCAGGCCCCGCCTGCTCCGCACTGGTCAGTTCTTGTTCGATCGCGCGGATATGGGCGATTTCCTCCGCTGAGAAACGGGTTTCCTCGTGGTGGATCTGCCTTCCCCCGATGCGATGGCATTCCCAGCCCTGGTTGTCGCCGACGCAGATCGTGGACGGGTCCTCACCGTTCGCGGGAAGGAGCCCGTACGGACCCCGTGGGCCGAAAACGATGGCGTCGCCGCCGTCCTCATGACCGGTGCGGGCGAAGAGCCCGAGCCCCGTGGAGTTCTCGTCGCGGTCGTGGAGCAGGACGATTCCGGGGTCACCGTGGCTCTCGAACCAGCCCCGGTTCTCGGTGACGTGCCAGAGTTCGTCCCCCGCGACGACGACGGTTTCGGACTGATCGCCGCGGCGCAGCGGCACGAAGAAGGTATCGCCGTCCGATTCGACGAAGAACCAGCCGGGATCGCGCCAGGGCGCCCGGACGAAGCTTCCGGGGCGGAACAGCACCGAGGACGCGCGCAACGTGGTCTCGCCCGGGAGGGAGCGCAGGACGTCGTGCATGCGCCCGAACCCGGCCGCCCATTGGCGCACGGCATCGGACTCCTGCGGCCTGAGGTTGACGACGGGCGCCCCGTCCTCGTCGGTGCGCGTCACCTCGGCGTCGACGTCGCGGTCGTCGAAGACGACGGGCGCACCCTGTTGGTCGAAACCGAACCGGATCGCCGGGGCGGGATCGCCCGACGCGGGTTGGGCGATGTCGTTGCGGATGGTGCCGTGGACGGTGCCGACCGCCAGGCCCTTGAAGCTGCCGATCATGGTGCCGCGGATGATGGCGTCGTCGACCGAGATACGTCCCGCTACGGATCTGGTGCCCTCCGCGCGGGTCGTGACCACGCCGTAGATCTTGCCGCGGAAGGCGCCGATGAAGGCGCCGTCGACGACACCGTCGCGGACGCCCGCGAAGGGTTCGGCGAAGGTCCGGTCCGCGACCCGCTCGACCGGCGCCGAGTCGTGCCCCGGCAAGCCCTCGTCCCAGCGCCGCACCAACGGACCACTACGGCCGGAATCCCCTGCGGCGGACTCGCCCGGACGATCGGACGGCAGACCCTCGTCCTCGCGCTGCAACGACGCCCTTGGAGCAGCGCCAGTTGTCCGACGCCGATTGCTCCGACCACCGGAGTCCTGTTCCGTGGATTCGCCCCCGCGCTCGGAAGCCAAGCCCGCATCCTCGCGCTGCAACGACCTCGGCGCAGCACCACTTGTCCGACGCGAATTGCGCCCACCACCACCGGAATCCCGGTTCGGCATCCCGACCAGGAGGTTCGGGTCCAGCTCCGTGCCGCGCAACGGCGTCGCACCGGTCTCGGTCAGCGGCAGGAAGCCCACCACGTCGTCCGGTCCGGGTTCGGCCATCTCGCCTTGCTGCACGTCCGGGTACCTGACGCGGCCGTCGTCGCCGGTCTCCGCGAGCACGCCGTGCACCATGCCGCGCGGGCCGCGGAGGAACACCGCGCCCCAGGCACCCGGCTGCGCGCCCATGTGCGCCTCGACCTGGTCGCGGGTCGCCGCGACGGCCTGGCCGGAGGGCAGCTCCTGACCGTCGCGCCAGTCGGCGAGACCCGCGTCCCGCAACGCGGCGCCGAGTTCCTGCACCGCCGCGTCGAAGTGCTCCTCGGGGATGGTGAACTCGATCTCGGTGCCGAACCGGGCGTCCGGCCGGCTGCTCACGCCACCGGGGATGCCGTCGGCGTGGTACTCGACGGGGTTGACGCCCGCGGCGACTGCGGACCGCGCGGCCCGGTACGTCTTCACCATCGCAGCAAAGCGCTGTGCGCGGGGCACGCTGTCAGCCGGCGCGTCGTCGGCCAGGTCCTCGTAATCCCGCGAGTCAGCCGGCCCGTTGCCGGCGGAGTCCGGGTCCTGCGCGTCGTTGCGGGCGCCGGAACGGGAGAACTCCTCCCCAGCCCCGCCGGTCCAGGACTCATCGATGCCGTCTTCACCCGGCACATCCGAACGCTCGGCGTCGGTGCGGCCGGGCAGCTCCAGCGAGTCGACGCCATTCTGCCTGGCGGTGTCGAAGAGGTCCCGCAGCATCCGGGCCTCGTCGCCCGGGCGCGAGCCATCGTCGCCTGTCAACAACCGGATCAAGTCCTGGCGGCTGGCGTGTCCGGCGAACGGGCCACCGCCCGCCAGTCGGTCCAGCTCGCGTGCCACCGCCAAGTCCTGCTCGTCCAGATGCCTGCCTGCGTCCAGGCCGTACAGGTCGCGCACCCGGTTCTGCTCCGCCCGGTCGGCGTGACCGGGCTCCCCGATCTCCTTGCCCAGCTCGACGTTCAGGTCCGGATGGACGGAGCGCAGGTCGGCGACCAGCTGCTCGGCTCCGGCTCTGGTCAAGACGGGCTGGTCCTCGTTGCTGATCCCGACTCGACCCCAGTTGACCACCACCTTGTCCACGAGGGAAAGGGAAAGCGGGCCGTGGATCTGTGCTTCCAGGAAATTGTGCGTGCTCGGCCCCGGGGCGTCCTTCAGGCCGGGGTCGTAGGAATAATCGGTGGCTTCGGCCACGAGGTGCCGGAACAGCTCCACGTCGCTGTAGGCGAGCAGCGGGTACAGGTGCTCTTTGTCGGTGTAGGTGACCGCATTCGTGTCCTCGTCCGCACCCAACGAGTCGCCGGGCGTGAACGTGCTGCGGGCACGGACATCGTTGTTCCAGTGCAACACGACGGTGCCGTACTGGATGGAAGAGCCCTCGGTCCGGCGCGGCGGGATCACCGCGCCGTAGCGCGGCATCTCGGCCGGATCCGCGACCGTCGTGCCGTCGCCGCGTTGGAAGGACGAGGAATAGCCGAACAGCCATTCCGCCTTGCCACGCTGGCTGAAGTCGGTGGATCCCTGCGAAACACCCGTCTCCCACAGGTTCCGGATCGGCTGCCCCTCGGAGAGCAATCGCATCAGCGGGGCGTGCCCGCCGTTGCCGTCGGGCACCATCCGGTTCGGGAACAGGTTGGTGACGATAGGCCAGGACTTGAGCTTCTCGTGTGCGGCGGCAGCGATCTCGGCTCGTTCGGCCTTGCTGGTCGGGTAATTCGCGCCGTAGTTGTTGAGCATGCGGACCCGGTTGGTGGCCTCGTCGAGATCGCGCTGGTTGAACTGCTCGCCACGCAGCTCCGCAGCCATCAGGGCCCACGACTGCGCCGGGCTCAGCTCGTCCCAGCCCGGCCGGTAGTTCGGCGAGTCGGGGTTGCGCGCCTCGGCGAGCCGCTCGACTTCCGCTCCGTCGGGCACCATCCAGCGGCTTTCATTCACCGGGTTCCCGTGGTCGTCCAGGTCCAGGTCGCGGCTGTGCACGCTCAGCGGGATCGTGCGTCCGTCGTCGAGGCGGACCGGTGTGTGCACCGGCGTCAGGTCCTTGTCCGAGGTCACCGGCGAGAACGACGCCGCCACCGGAGTACCGCCGGAAGCGGTGTCGCCCGATGTTTTCGGCTCCTCACCCTCCGGGCGGGAGAACTCCTCCCCAGCTCCGCCGGTCCAGGACTCATCGATGTCGTCTTCATCCGACACGTCCCCGCCATCGTCGCTCACCGGCGACGCACCACCGAAACCGAACCGGCGCTTGTCGTCGTGCTCCTGCCGAGCATGTGGATCTGACGAGATCTCCGACGACCGACCACCCAAACCACGAGCCCGATCAACAGCACGAGCACGGGCAAGGGCCTTTTCGATCTCCCCCGGACCCGGCCCCCACAGGAACTCACCCCTCAGTTCCGCTTTCAAAAAGCGCTCCCAGCGCTCCGTGTCCTCCTTCGCACGTTCTTCCTCGCGGCGAGGCCGCTCCACACGCTGCTCCGCTTCAAACTCCTCGCGGATTGACGGAAGGACATCCTCCACCCAACTCCACGGGTCCTCTTTCTTACGCCGCTCCCGACGCTCCGCGTCCTCCTGCTCCCGACGCTCCCGGCGCTCCGCGTCCTTCTGCTCACGCTCCTCAACAGCACGAGCACGGGCAAGGGCCTTTTCGGTCTCCCCCTTCGAAGGCAACCACCAGAGATCCAGCTCATTCTCCAGTTTCGCTTTCAAAAAGCGCTCCCAGCGCTCCGCGTCCTTCTCCG
>NZ_JBWKKH010000014.1:151485-185847 GCF_056431645.1 Saccharopolyspora sp. NPDC045839 | reverse complement strand
CCGCACGTTCTTCCTCGCGGCGAAGCTGCTCCTCACGCTGCTCCGCTTCAAACCTCTCGCGGATTGACGGAAGGACATCCTCCACCCAACTCCACGGGTCCTCTTTCTTACGCCGCTCCCGACGCTTCGCGTCCTTCTCCGCACGTTCTTCCTCGCGGCGAAGCTGCTCCTCACGCTGCTCCGCTTCAAACCTCTCGCGGATTGACGGAAGGACATCCTCCACCCAACTCCACGGAACCTCTTTCTTACGCCGCTCCCAACGCTCCGCGTCCTTCTGCTCACGTTCTTCCTGCTCGCGAAGCACCTCCTCCTTGCGCGCCTCCTCCGCCCGGCGGGCCTTCTCCTCGCTTTCTTCCTCCCGCGCGCGACTCGCCTCTTCAGCCTCGCGGCGAGCCTGCTCCGCCTTGCGGCCTGCCTCCGCTCGCGCATCCGACGTCCGCTCCCGGCGAGGCTTCTGGGACGGGCCGGACTCGTCCCGCTGTCCGGAGCCCAAAACCGTTCTCGTAGTACGAGATCCGCGCGGCTGCTCATCCTGCCGCGTCCGACGGGACTCCCTCCGCTGGCGGCTTTCCCCCTTCGCGTCCCGTTCGCGGTGCTTCGTGCGAGCCGATTCACCGTCCCCCGAAACGGCTTCGGGCCTGCTTTCCGCACCGAAGCGGGTCTCGGGCCAGGTGGTCCTCTTCACGACCGTCTCGTCCTTCTTGTCCTTCATCTTGAACAAGAAGCGACTGACCTCGTAGTGCGTGGTCTTCGTTTGGGTTCTGATGTTCACCAGACCAGCGTCGGCAAGCACGACAATCCGGCCCGGGTCTGCCAGCGCCGTCACTCCCTTGGGGGTGTTGACAGTGAGGCCGGGTATCGCCTTGACCAGCTCATTGGCGACCTTGACCGAGGTTCCCGGCCTGTCGGCACCGAGCGTCAGCAGCAGCACCGACGAGCTCTTGCGGACGCTGCGGATGTTGCCGAGGATCCTCGTGGCCGTGGACTGGTCCACCACGGCTATTTCGGTCTTTCCACGCTTGCCGATCACCGGGACCGCGAGGGCGCTGCCGTCGGTGTCGATCGCGAGGATGAGATCCGACTCGAACGGTGCCGTGATCTCACGATCGGGCCCGGCCGCCAGAGCAGTGGTCGTCGACTCACCGGGACGGGTACGCACCACCCGAAGGGGACCATCGATCGAATCCAGCCAGCCCTCGAAGGCACCGAGCTCGGAGTCGGAGAGCAGCGCAATGCTCGCAGGGCTGTGACTGGTGGAGCGCCGGTCGGTGATGCGCAGGTCGCTGTGCTTGAACGTGGCCGGCTTCCCGGAAATCGTTCCCCTGTACTCCGGGTCCTTGTCCTTGCCACCGCCCAGACCCGGCGGCTCCGAGGCCGCCATTCGTTCGGCCGCCGAGCGCATGCCGACCGGCGAGTACACCGGCGTCAGCACCACATCCCGGGGAGCCTCCCAGAACTCCACCTTCGACGGAGAACCCCAGAACTGCTGGCTCTCCTCCTGAGGATTCAGGAGAATGGGGCGATCTTTCTTAACAGCCGCGAAATAGTGGCCACCGTCAGGGTAATACGCGAGCACCATGCCGGACGCGCCGCGCTCCAGGCGTGACAGGTATTCCTCGACATCGGCAACCCTCGAGAACTCGCCCACATACCTCAGACCCGAACCCTCAATCCGATCCCGATGCACCTCCCCACTCGGCCCGGCCACGAAATCCCCGGCCCGATCAGGATGCGCCAACCGGTTCAAGAACTGAATCGTCGCCCCAGCACAATTCGTCCGATACCCCAGATCGCCATCGACATCGGCATCGAAATTATCCTTGTTCACCCCGCGCATGAGCTCGAAAAGCTCTCGATGCTCCCGCGCATACTCCGCCGACACCACACCCGGCCGCACCGACGCCGCACCCACCGACACCGACGACGCACCACCGAAACCGAACCAACTCGGTCCCTGGCTTTGCCGGCGACTGCGGGACGTCCTGTCGCCACGATAGTCCCGGCCACTCCCCGGGGCGGTGGGGCGGCGCGGGACACCCCAATCGCTCGGCCCCGGCGCCGGGTAATTCCACGGATTCGACTGCCGCGGGTGCGTCCGCTCGAACTTCGCCCGCAGCTCCGCCATTTCGCACTCGTAGTCGTAATTCTGCCGCTTTTGTTTATCCGACAAGACGTCGTAGGCGTCCTGGGCCTTCTGGAAGTTCTCCTGGGCCTCAGGGGCCTTGTTCTTGTCCGGGTGCCACTTCAGGGCCAGCTTCCGATGCGCCTTCTTGATCTCGGTTTCGTCCGCATTCGGCTGAACACCCAGCGCCGCGTAGTAGCCCTTCGGATCCGCGAACGACTGCTTCGACCCGTCCTGCTGTCCCTGCTGCTGACCGGTCCCCGGCGTCTCCTGCCGAGCCGACGACTCCGCACCCGGGCGAGACCCGGCCTGCTCGTTCCGGCCCGATGACTTCGGCTCAGAACTCGACCCGGCCGGGCCGGGCCGCGACGTCCCCGCCTCAGGGCGAGGCGCTTCCTTCTCGGGCCGCCCGGTGGGCTTCGGCTTCGGCTCCGCCTTGGTCTTCGATTCCGGCTTCCGCTCGGGCTTCGGCGCCTGCCCGGTGGGCCGGGAGGTCGACTCGGGACGCGGCTGCGCGCCGGAGGACCCCTCGCCCTGGTCGCCGTAGGCCTGCTCGGTCAGCTTGGCGAACGCATCGTTGACGTCCTGGTGCTCCGCGGCGGAGAGATTCGCCAATCGCAGCCGCTCGAACGCCCGCTCAATCCGGTGCAGCGGCCAATCACGCTCGACACCCAGCACCTCGTAGGGGTCGCGCGGCGGATTCTTGTTGATCTTGGCGAATGCCTCTTCGATCCGCCGCCATTCAGCGTCCGAGAGATTCGCCAATCGCAGCCGCTCGAACGCCCGCTCAATCCGGTGCAACGGCCAATCACGCTCGACACCCAGCACTTCGTAGGGGTCCGTCGGCGGGCTCTCCGGAGCCGGTCGCGCACCGGATGTGCTCGGCCGCGAGCCGGACGCAGCCGGTCGCGCACCGGGTGCGTCCGGGCGCGGGCGCGGCTCCGAGTGGTTCGCTTCACGCCGGCGAATCTCGTCGCGCAGTTCGGCTTTCCCGTAACTGCCCTCCGCCCAGAAGTAGGACAGGACTTCTTGCTCCGAGCCGGTGTAGGACGGGACCGTCTGGGTGTAGTAGCCCAGCCAATTTCCGTTGTCCCTGGCCCCGATTCGCCCACCAGACGCCAGTCCCATCTCGGTGTCCGCGGTGAACACCCGCAACGGAAGCCCACGCCAGTACAAGCGAGCGGCCAGTTCCCTGGCGCCGCTTTCTTTCGAGGCACCATGCACCGGCAGCAACAGCGAATCAAATCCCCGGAGCCGAATGGCTTCCTGGACCCGTTCGGAATCGGCGAGGAAGTTCGCCAACGTGGTTCCGGTAACCCAGATCTCGGTGGTGCCTCCGTCGGGGTCGACCGGGATCATGAACCCGGACCTGACGGGCTTGACCGCGAGGACCAGTGAGTTCGCGAAGGGAGAGTCTGCGATCTCGCTGTTGGGCCGGGTCCCGCTCCTGCGCCTTGCTGCGCCGACCGATTCGCCGGGCATGGTGCGCACCACGCGGATCGGGCCCCGGATGTCCTTGGCCCAATCGCGGAACTCCGCCCTTTCGGCCGGATCCGCCAGCAACACGAAACCACGCCGCCCGTCCGCGTCGCGCATCGCGCCGAACTTCGCATCCTCTCGAGCGAAATTGACGGGACGGTTGGAATCATTCAGTCCGGGGTACAACTCGGGCGCAGCCGGCTGGGGTGCGGGCCGGGGAGAGGGCCGATCGTACGGACGGGAATCGGCGCTAGGCCGGAACTCCGGCTCCGGCCGAACCGTTGACCGTCCATTGATTTCGTCGATCTCGGCCCGCGAGAAGCGAGTCGTGCCATAAGCGATGTCCGTGGTGCCGCGGAAGGTCAGCATTCCGCCGTTGTCCAGCACGACCAGGCGTCCACCGTGTTGCAGTTCCGTCGGGCCGTCACCGGTGTGCACCAAGCGTTCAGGGTTGGCAGCGGCCAGCTCACGACCGAGTTTCACCGGGGCATCGGGCGAATAGGATCCCGACAGCAGCAGCAGCACGGAGTCGGCTCGGCGGATGCTCGGCGATTCGGCCGCGAGCACCTGCGCGGCAGTCTTCGCATCCACCCAGACCCTGAGTTCCCCGCGATCGGTGCGGACGGGCAGCGCGTACCTCCCGTCCCCCCGGGCGTTGACCGCCAGAGCCACCGCACCGTGGAACGTCATGGTCACTTCGCCGTCACGAGCCGGGCTGTTCTCCACGGCCTTGGCCGCTGATTCGCCGGGCAACGTGCGCACCACGGTGAAGGTGGCGCCGCGGACACCTCCCAGCCAGCGCTTCACCTTGTTGGCAAGACCGTTGTCCGTCAGCGCGGAGACCAGCCTCATCTCGCCTGCATCGGTCCCCCTCGCAACCACTTCATCACGCCCGAACTTGACCGAGCGCCCTGCGTCATCCTCGCCCCGGTAGCGCCGCGAACCACCGCCCAAACCGGACGGTTTCCTGACCTCCGAGCTGCCAGGAACCGAATCGGGCTCTTCAGCCAGCGTCGACCAGGAGAAGAACTCGTCGCGTTCGGCCGTTGAACGCGCATCGACCGGTGTGTATACCGGGGTCAGGACCGCGTCCGAGGTCACCGGCGAGAACCACACCTCCACCGGAGAACCCAACTGCGCAAGCGAATGCGACTCCCCATCGTAGAACACCACATCCCCACCACGCTTGTGCACCGTGAAGAAATGACCACCACGATCACCGAATTCCGCAAACACCAGGCCATACGCGCCATCAGCGCCCTTACCCGCCACGAAATCCGTCACACCGTCATAACCCCGGACCTGCTTCGCCATCGGCGGCAGACCCGTCTTCTCCACCTCATCCCGATGCACCACACCACTCGGACCAGCCACGAACGTGCCAGCCCGACCCGGATGCATCTCCCGGTTCAACGCCTGAATCGACGACGGCAGGCAATTCGTCCCATGCCCCGCAACACCCGCAACATAACTATCCCGGTTAATCCCCTCCATACCCGCGAAATTCTCACGCACATACGCTGCCTCGCCGGCCGGATCACCCTCGAACGACTCCGCCGACACCACACCCGGCCGCACCGACGCCGCACCCACCGACACCGACCACGCACCACCAAAACCGGTGGGAAGCCCAGCCCTGGTTGCTCCCTCCGGTCGGCCCTCTGTCGTGGAACCCGGGCCGCCCTTGCGGTCTCGAAGCTCGCTGATGCGGTCCTGCTGCTCGGCGCGGACCTCGCCGCGGACGGCCTGGATCCGGTCGAGGACATAGCGGAACTGCTTCAGCAGCTCCGCGCGGCCGTCCTGCGCGGGGACGTCCCTCAGCTCAAGCCTCCGGCTGCCGAGGTCGCGATCCATCATGTGCTCGACGTTGATCGCCTGGTAGTGCGAAGGAGCGCTGCGGATGTTGGCCTTGGCGGCGTCGCTGATGTTGAGGTAGTCCAACGCCGGGTTGGTCAGGCTCGCGTTGAACTCGTTGATCGCATTGGTCGCGGCCGGGATGTCGAGGTGCCCGGCGCGGACCTTCGCCAGCATTTCCTGGATTTCGGTCCCGAACGCTTCCAGCGCATTGCTGCCGCTCTTGCCTGCCGGCGGGAGGAAATCGCTCAGCCAGGGCGAGTTCGCCAGGTCTTCGGCGTTCTGGAACGCTGCCTTCCAGTCCCGGTTCCCGTCCTGGAGGCTCTTGACAGTGCTCAGGAACAGCTCCGGGCTGCCACCGAACGCGGTCTCCGCATCGACCGACAGATGCCCGCCGCCGCCATGCACGGACTTGTCGATCCCGAGGCCCAAGCCCTTGGCCTGATTGAAGATGTCATTGTCGACGATCGTGGCGATCCAGCCCCGCTCGAACGCAGCCGCCGGGACGGGCTTCGTCTGCGTCTCCAGGCAGCCGTCGTCCAGGCTCACCGCCCACCACCAGGTCTCGCCGTCCTTGGTGTAGGTGAACTTCTTGCCGTCGCTGGAAGTCTCCACCTCGAGGTCGATGCCCCGGTCCTCGAGGGTGTGAGAGTTCGCTTCCACGCGCTTGGCCCAATCGTTGATCAAGCACGCGGCCTTCTTCGAGATCTGCTCCTGGAGCTTCTTCCCTTCCTTGTCCGTCGGCGGGGAGGTGACGACGAGCCCGTTGATGCTCTCGTGCTTGAACGTGAACTCGGTCCCGAAGCGCACCGAATTCCCGAGCGCGCTCCACGAATCCGCGAACGCCGTGGCGGTGATCTCCCGGACGGCGAGTTCCTGCTCCATCCCCTTGAGGATGCGCACCGCCGCCTCCACCTGTCCGGCGTCCGCCGCCGGACGAGGTCCACCGCCATACGCGCGGGAGAGCAACTGGGCAGCGCCCCGCTCCTCCCGGCTCATGTCGGCTCGTTTCTTGTTCAGCCATTTCGCCAGGAGAAGGTCGGCACCGAGCCGCTTCTTGCCCGTCACCTCCGCGATCACGTCGAGGTAGCCGTCGATGATCTCCTTCGCCTTGGCCAAGGAGTCCGTCGCCGCGGATTGGTGGCCGGTGTTCGGCGGGGCACCAGCAAAGCCGCGCCTACCCTGCGGATTCTCGGCCGGAGTCTCCGACGGGCTCTGCTGGCCCAGCACGTCGCGTGCGTCCAACGACATCAACGCGTCGACCATCGGCTTGACCTGCTCCCCAACCGGAGCCTGCTCGATGCCGCGGGCCGCGTTGTCGTCGAGCTTCACCGACGACGCCTCGCCACCCCAATGGCTCGGCTCACGCCGATCGTGGTTGTCCTGGACACCCCGTCCCTCGCCCCCGCGCGGGGATTGCTGGCCGGTCCCGGCATGGACCCTGCTGATGTCGAACCGCAACTGGAAGTTGCCGGAGCCATCCTGCCTGACGCCGCCACCCGAGACGTGGAACTTCTGGTCGTCGGGCAGCTGTTTCAACTCGTTGAACGTGTCCACGATGTTCTTCGTGGACTTGCCGTTCACCGTCTTCATGACCTCGGCGTAGACATCATCGTGGGCATCGAAGTCCACGCCGCTCCCGCCGGCCAGCAAGTTGCCGAAAACGTCCTTGGCCGCCGTGCCGGAGATGTTCTGCCGGAAGATGGTGTCCGGAAGCCGATCCGGAACATCCCCGGGTTTCGTCTTCCTGCCGAACAGCTTCGGAGCCCGCTTGTCGATCTCCTTCGCCTTGGTCACCTCGTTGAACAGCGCCTCCGCCTGCGACCACTGGTGGATGAAGGCATCGCTGGCGGTGAACCTCTCCCCCTTGGCCCGGTAGTTCTCCATCATCACCGCGACGCTGCCCACGTCGTCCCGCCCGTAGAGGTTGTGGAAATGCCCGCCGGACTCCGGGGCCTCGCTCTCCGGTTTCGTGGGGTGCGGCCGGTAGTCGGCGGTCTGCTCGTCCACGTCGACCAGCTTCGGGCTGGGGACGGGTCGGCCGAACTCGGCAAGTGCCGCGGACCGGCGCGCGTGCATGGTTTCGCGCTCACCGTCTTCCACAGCGGCGAGGTAGTGCGCCAGCCGCTCCGCCGGCGGATCGAAGCGCTGCTGCCTCGGAGAAACCTGCTGGTTGACCGTGGCGTCGCCGATGCTGTGCCGCTGACCGTCCTGATGGCTGACGTGGAGGTCCCCCAGCCGCTCCGCACCCTCTGGGCGGGGGAACTCCTCCCCAGCCCCGCCGGTCCAGGACTCATCGATGCCGTCCTCACCCGGCACATCCCCGCCATCGATGCTCTTGCCCTGCGGATCCTGCCCTCTCCGGTTGTCCTCGATGACGTTCTGGAGCAGCCGGTAGCCGCTCGCCGCCACGTCGGCTTCCGTTCCGCGGTCAGCTCGGCGGGGCCGCTGGGGATCGTCCAGATCGATTTCCAGGATCTTGTACGGGCCGAACTCGGAAAGCCCGTCGAAAGCCTGCTCCGAAAGCGCTCTCGCCAGCAGCCCGGGGTTCCCACTGGACGGGTCTACCTGGCCTCCGAGTGATACGAAAGTGATGCGCTCGAGCCACTGACGACGCTCCTGCATCGGGAATTCGTCGTCAGAGAGAACATTACGAGAAAACTCCTTCAACGAGGAAGTATCGCCGTCCTCATGGATCCCAAGAGCATGCACCACCGGCGCGTGCGATCCCTCGGCTGCGTTCAGGTGTTGCTGAATGTAGTAATGCGCCGCCATCAACGAAAGTCCCGATTGAACGTAGTCGATCAACAGCACATCCCGGCCGTGGGGCAAGTCGGCCAAGAACTCGTTGAAGTGCGCGGAGAGCAGCTCCAGTTGCCCATCCGTTGGCGGGCTGAACCCCGTCGCCACGAACTTGCGGTGCAGGACGGAGTCCGGCAACGGCGCCGGCCGGAACTTTGACAACGGTAGGTTGATGGCGCCGTGGCCACGAGACTGGAGCGCCGCGACGATCGGCACCGGACTGCGACCGATGCCCACGTAGCTGAACCGGTCGGGCGGATACGCCTTGAGGACGTACTCCGTCAACTGGTTGACCGCGCTCTCGACACGCTTCTGCTCGTTCAAGTGGTGCCGGCCCGCCAGGTGCCGGATCGTCTCGTAGAAGCGCTGCGCCTCATCGATCCCGTAGGTCCGCCCAGCCATGTCGGCCGGACCATCCGTGATGTAGTTCAAACCCCCATCGGGAGCTCCGCTCCGGGTGATCCGCGGGCCGCTGAGGTACACCTTCGCGGCCAGGTCGATGCCGCCATTCTGGGGATAGATGTACCCGCTTTCGGCCAGCCACGCCTGCGCTATTCGCGGAGTCAGCCAGACCCCTTGCTCACCGGCTACAAGCAACGTGTGCTTGGATTCGGCCGGATGCCTCTGCAGCTCGGCTTGCGACACGGCGACGTCAGAATCGTCGTCAGAATCGTCGATCTCCATGCTGTCATCGATGATCCGATTGAGTCGAGCCTCGACGTCCTCGGAGTTCGCCTCGAGACGCGGAGGAGACAGCGGCACATCCCAGCCAGGCTCAGGGCGGGAGAACTCCTCCCCAGTCCCGCCGGTCAAAGAATCATCGATGTCGGTGGCAGCCGGTGCGGGACCTGTGTCGCCGACGGCTGGGAACGCGGTCTTGAGCGGGCCGGCGGAATGCCCCGACGGGGCCGATAGCAAGAAGATCCTGTTGTCGGGATCCTGAGGCAGGAAAGCCGGACGCCCCTTCTGGTCCTGGGAATCGACATAGGTCACCCGGCCCGCGTCGTTCTTCTCCGCGTAGAAGAAGTGCCCCTTCCCCTTGGCGGACCTGATGTACACGGCCCCCTGCGCACCAGGCTTCCAGGTGTCCAGAATGGTCTTGTCGAGAGTGGACGGTCCGCCCTTCTGCTCCTTGAACCGCGCGCCGAAGTAGTCCTGCATCTCGCGCAGCGACATTTCCTCGGACGGAGGGTCGGCGTGGAACTGCCGGCCGTGCTTCCTGCTGCGGAATTCCTGAATCGTGGCAACACCGCAGTTGATCCGGCGCCCAGGCGCATCATCCGCCAACGCGGGGTCGGTGTTGCCCTCCGGCGCCCGGTTCACCTTGCCGGCCTCGGGGAACTCCCGCCGCATGAACGCTTCCGCGGCGACATCGTTCGGGAAGCTCTCCAGCGACACCACCTGGGGCAGCGGGCCCTGCCAGTGCTCGAACTCGGACAGATCACACGAAACGGTCTCGTCCGGAGTCTCCGACGGGCTCTGGACGTCTACGTCGGGATCGGACTCATCCCCACTTTCATAACCTTCGTCGACGAACGAGTCCTTGACCGTGGCCACCGCCGGGACAGCACCCACCGACTGGTCCGTGACCGACGCCGGGGCAGTCTCCCCCAGCGTCTCCGGCACGTCCCGGACGAACGACACGTCCCCATCGTGCTGGGACTCGTCCCCGCTCACATAACCTTCATCGACGAACGAGCTTTCCACCGGCACCACCGGCTGTGCCGGCGCCACCTGCAGCTGCGGTTCACCGCCGCTCTTCGGCGTTCCGGCCCTGCCGGACGTGGCCGAACTCGTCCGCTGATCGCTGCCGGAGGACACAGTGGACGGCGCGTCGCGCTGGGTCAGGGGCTGATTCCCGGTCGACGTCTCACCCGCCGGCGCTTCGGAGGACAGCTGCGTCGAAAGCCGGGACAGGCCATCCTGATGACCGACGGCCGGCTGGTCGGACTTGTCCCGGGGCACGTCCTGGGTCGAGGTGCTCGGCGTGGCGGCGGGGTTCGAAGGTACTTGCGAATTGCTGCTCTGACCGGACGTCGTGGGCGTGGTGCTCGGAGTCCCCGACGGTTGCCCCGGCCCGGTCTGCTGGCCGGTCGGGCGGAGCTGCGCGGACGCGTTGCCGTCCTGCTCCTGCTGGTCCGCGCGCGGCTGGTCGCGCTCGAGCGACACCGAGTGCTGGTCGAGGTCGCGCTGGCCAGCGTTCTGCTGACCAGACGTCGACTGTTCCGGCGACTGCTGCCCCTGGACCTGGCCGGGCGACTGCTGGTTCGGGGACTGCTGACCCGGAACCTGCTGGTTCGGGGACTGCTCGCTCCCCGGCTGCTGGGCGGGCGGCTGCTCGACGGGCGTGTGCCGCACCGGCGGCTGCTCGGCGGACGGTTGCTGGGCCTGGGGATTCTGGTCACCGACCACCGGATCCACGCCCTGCGGCACGTTTCCGTGCGGCGTCGTCGTGTCGAAACCGGGCAAGCCCTGGTCCGAACCGACGTCCTGCGGCCCGCCGGTAACCGGCGGCTGCCCGGCCGGTTGCTCCACCGAAACCGGTCCGGTTTCGACGCCCGCAGGTGGCGGCGTTTCCCCGCCGACGCCCGGCGGCGGAGACCCCACCGGCGGAGCCGACACAGGCGGCGAAACCGAAGCGGGTGACGGAGAACCCGCAGGCGGAGCCGACGCAGGTGGCGGGGAGCCCGCAGGCGGAGACCCCACAGGTGACACACCCGCCGGCGGCGCAGCCGAACCGGGCCGAGAACCCGCCGGTGGCGGAGCCGAACCAGGCGGCGGAGAACCCACAGGCGGAGACCCCACAGGCGAAACACCCGCGGGCGGCGGAACCGAACCAGGCGGCGGGGAGCCCGCAGGCTGCTCCGCGGCCGGGGGCTGGTACGCGGGCGGCGGTTCCTCGGCCGGGGGCTGGTAGGCGGGCGGGGGCTGTTCGTTCCCCCACACCTCATTGGGCGGTGGCGCCTCACCACGCGGCGAGTACGGGGGCGGCGGGACATCGGAAGGCTTCCCGTCCGGGGAATCCACAGGTGCCTTCGACTCGACCGGCGGATTCTTGGAGTCCGACCCCACCGGCGGCACCTTCGAGTCCGACCCCACGGGCGGCACCTTCGAATCCGACCCCACCGGCGGCACCTTCGAATCCGGCCCCCCACCGGGAGTGCCCTCCCCGCCGGGCAGACCCTTACCGTCCGGGTCATAGGAGGGCGGGGGCGGCTGGTCCGGGCCTCCGGCAGGCGAGTTGTTCGTGTTCCGGTTGTTCCGCCACTCACGCGACCTGATCTGCGCGTCCTTCTCGATCGTGCCCATCGTGACACTCGAGATATAGGTCTGGAACGGGTCGAAATTGCCGCCGGCGAGCGTGATGACCATCCCCTCGGCCGGCAACTCCGAAGCGGCGTCGAGCTGCCCCGCCCCGATCGGCTTGCGCACGAAATCGTCCGTGTGCCTGTTCAGCTTCGCCAGACGATGCAAGATCATAGCGTTGAACGCGGAATCGGCCCCCACAGCGCCCTCCAGCGCCATGCCCCTCACATCCCAGCCGTTCTTGCGATTACCGTTCGCCGTCGTGATCCCCTGGGGCAAGAATGCCTGAAAGAACTCCTCACCGAACTCCTGAACAGGCTCCCACGCCATCCGCAACTGCCCGGAAAGCGTCGTGGCCTGCTGCTTGGCCGTCGCGATGATCTGCGAGAGATGCCGACGCCCAGCCGCGATCCACGCCGGGATCGCCTCGAAGAACCCGCTCAGATAAAGCCCGAGGATCGTGGACGCGAAAAACGCCAGACCGATGAGGATGTCGTACTCGGCCTCCTCCCCGTTCAACCCGAACTCATCCACCATGTCCGCCGCGTACCGCAACGCCGCCGCACGCGCCAGAACCGGATCGGTCAACCCCCGAACATGATCACCGAACGCTTTCGCGGTCTCACCCTCAAGATTCGCCCGCACACCAGACGACAACGAATTGACATTGCTCGTGGTGTTCACGTCAGCGTCCGCGTTGTCCCGCATCTCACGAGCCAACGCGTACATATCATTCGAGATCACCAACGGCGGCTTCTCGATCAGCGCAGTCAGCGAATAGTAAATAGGCGCCCAGACACCATCCCGGGGAATCTGGATCTCACCCATCACTCACCACACCATCCGATTCGGACTCACACCACCGACCACACCACCGCACGCCCGGGCTATCAGCTACCTGCGGAAACGGAAGAAACCCGGCTCCCCATCACGCGGGAACTCCATGTAGACCCGATCATCGACATCACCGGCACCGCCATTGTGCTGCGACGGCGGCCGTCCCGACGCGGTGAACGCCGGTAGGGTTGGACCGGTACGACCCGCGTTCACCTATCACCGGTAGCGGATGACGTGCACCGCCAACGGCTCCTGGTCGAAGGTGGGCAGGCCGTCCTCCGCCAGCGAGTCGACCAGCCGGATCTCGCCGCCCTCGTTGACCGCGACCAGGAGGTTGCCGACGGTTTCCCGACCGCGCGCGTCCTGGCGGCGGATCCACACCAGTGCCCGCGAATCCTGCGGCGAGTCGGCCATCTCCGTCAGTGCCTCGCCCCAGCTGCGGTGCTCGGTGGAGCTCAGCGGGGCGCCCAGCTCGCGCATCGTCGGCGCGTACCAGGCGGCCGCCCCGGGCGCCGGGGGCCGGCCGATTCCGTCTCGTCCGGCATCCCATCCGGACATGTAGGACCACGGGTCGTTGTTGGGCAGGCCGAACGGTGCCTGGCCTGCTTCCTTGGGCACCACCAGCGCGGCGTCCAGCATCTGGTCCTGCCACTCGCCGGTGTCCAGGAACCGCTGCGTGGTGCACGCGAACAGCCAGCCGCGTTCGGTTTCGTCTTCGTCGCCGGGCCCGACGACGACTACCGGCTCCGGGTAGGTGTGATCCAGCCAGCTGTTCGCCTTGTCCAGCGCGGCCTGCAGGTTCGACGCCGGTGCCTCCCAGGGAACCGTGAGGTTCGCCGATTCGGTCACCACCGGGCGGAAGAACCGCGCGACCACGAGCTGACCGATCTCGTCGTCGTTCAGCCGGGCCAGCGAACCCCGCTGCCCGTCCAGGAACACTGCCTGGTTCTGGTCCTGGAAGCCGTACAGCAGGTGGCCGGTGAGCTCGGCGCCGGACAGCTGCCGACGCAGCCACACCGCGGTGCGCGTGCCCGGACCGCCCTCCAGCAGCGTCGATGTCACGTCCGCCCACGTGGAGGCGGTGAACACCTCGGCGTCCGGGAAGTGTGCGGCCAGCATCCGGTCCCACCAGCCGGGCGCCTCATCCGCCGGTGCCCACGGCAGCGCCGAGGCCGGGCGGCGGTCCACGGCGGCGTCCGTCGCGACCAGGCAGCCGCGCGCGTTGACCCGCCACCGCCACGGCTCGGGGTTGAGGTCCATCGCCAGCGTCGCGTTCAGCTCCTCGTCCAACGGGTCGGCGTTGGACACCGGGAACGGCTGCCCGCCGTCCTTGGGCACCGCGACCGTGGCGGCCAGCAGCGGGTCGGCAGAGCCGCCCGCGTAGTCGCAGCCGAACAGCTGGGTCCGTTCACCGTCGAGCAGGGGCTGGCTATCGGTGAGGGTGACCAAACCCCCGTACATGCGTTCCAGCCACTCCGCTGCCCTGCTGGCGGGGTCCTCGCTCATCGTCACCTCGGCATGTCTCGTCACGGCAGCTCGGCCTCTGGTCGCTCCGGCCGCCGCGCCCTGCCGGAACAGCCGTCGAGCACGCCCATCATGGCCCGTGATCCCCGGCTTCCGTGCCTGCCCGCACACGTCATCCGGGAAAACCCCCACCACCGCAGCCCCGAACCGTTATTACAGCTCATCGTCGATCTCTGGGTCGGCGTCTCCCCACACAACCCTCCGCCACCGGTGGGCGCCGCTTCGCGTTGGTGCTGCGGTCCGCGGTGTCACGTGCTGGGCCGGTCCTCCGCGACAGCGGCTTCCATGACGTCGTTCCCATCAGGTTCCGCACCGGTCGGCTTTGCGCCGGCCGGTTCGAAGCCTTCCGGCCGGACTCCCGAGTCGAGCACCGTTCCGCGTTGCAGCCGCATCGAGACCGGTGCAGGGGAGTAGTCGATTTTGACGGGGACGCGGCGCCGTCGCCGTGCCGCCAGCTGACTGATGGAGGGTTTCTCCTCCGCACGTCGTTTCTTGATGTCGCTGACGATGTCGCCGACCTCGTGGCCGGGAATCCGCGAGCGCCACGTCGAATCCGGTCGCGGCGAGGTGGGCTCGTGCATGACAGCGGGCACGAGCACCTCGCCGAGGAACTCGGTCTGCGGCTCGCCTGTGCGCGACAGCAGCTTGGCCGCGTCGACAGGCAGGTCGAGAGTCTCGTATCCCCTGTGGCCGTACCAATGCGAGGTGACACTGCGAACCTGCTTGCGCCACGCGGGCACGCTCGCGACGAACTCCAAGATCGCCGTCCACGCGACATCCGGATCCGGGTGCTTCGCCACCAAGTGCCGCACCGAGGTCAGATCGAGGTTCCCCTGCCGGTTCACCAGGCCGCGGGTCAGGGTGTGAACGGCATCCGCCGTCAGATCGGCCTTGGCCTCGACGTCGTCGGGGCGGATGCGCGTGTCTTCGGCCGACTTCGGGTTGTCCAGCCACGCCTGTTCGCTGTTGAAGGACACGCCGTCGAGCGACGGCAGGTCGCTCAGCCCGAGCCGGTCGCGGAGTTGGCGGAGCACCAGGGGTCCGACGCGCGGGATGATCGAGTTGCGCCGGATCCGGCCCTCTCCGGTAAGGCCGAAGTATTCCTTCGGCTGGTGAAGAATCGACGACCGGGAAACAGCGGACCGGGTGAAGAGATCAAGCTGGGGCAGCCCGTAGTTGCCCAGCTGCAGGTCGAGGTACACCAGCGCGGCGGGGTGCCCCTTCGGCTGCGCGATCGCGTTGTTGCCTCTCCGGACCTTCTCGCTATCTCCTCTGTTGACCGTCGTGCTCGCGTACCCGAAGCGGTGCTCCGAGTCCAGGACCTTGCTGAGCACATCGGGACTGGTCACGACGTCGTCGCTGTCGATGTACAGGCCGCCGAAGCGGTATTCGATCTCCGTTCGCAGCAGGTCCGCGGCGGCGCCGTAGCCGAGGCCGGATCCCTTGGCGAGCTCCGTGCGGAGGGAGGGATCCATCCGCCGGCGCAGTGGCGTGCCACCCAGTTCGTGCACGTTGACCAGGCGGATGTTGTTGGCCTGCGCCCACTGCACCATTTCCCGCACGCCTTGAGGAACATCCGCACCACGGACGGCGGCTTCGACCTGCGTGCGCGGAACGTCCGTCCACAGCACCGCCTGTGCATCGAGCATGCGGGCCGACTGCGCGAAGTTTTCCTGCCTCGGACCAGCGGTGAACGGACCACCGACCCAGATCGTGTGCACGGTCCGCGGCATCTCGATCCGGTCCGGCACAGCCGCCGAATCGATACCGCTCATCCACTCTGCCCAGGCCGCCCGCTCACCAGGCCGCCAATCCCTCGTCCACGTGCGCTGACCATCGCCCGTCAGCGATTCCGCGGTCAGATTCACCGGCGGCCGACCCGCCAGCATGTCCACGCGGTCCAGCAGCTCCATCGTCTGCGCCGCCCACAGTCGATCGAAGTCGAGGTCTTTCATCCCCGGCAATGGATCCGGAGTGGCTCGCACCCCGAGCGGATCCGCACCCAGCAGCTCGGTGCCGGGCTGCCGCTGGTGTGCTGGAAAGTTCTCAGCCTTGGCCTCCAACGCGGACAGCAGCTCGGCCACCGCCACCGGATCGGCGTGCCTGTCAGGTTTCACGCCGGGCAAGGGCGGTTGCTGAGGTATCGGTGCCGACTCCGGCGTATCGGCCGACTCCGACGCATCGACATCTGTGACATTGAGGGAGAACTCCGGCATCCCAGCGGTCCCGGTCGGAGCGCCGACCAGGAGGTCCGGATGCAGCCGCTCCCCGGCCAGCGGCGTCGTGCCGAACGCCGGTAGGAAGGCCACCACGTCGAGCGGACCGGTTTCGACCGTCTCGCGCTGCGGATCCACGAATTCGGGCTGTCCGTCCTTTCCGACCGTGACGGCGAACCCCCCGTGCAGCATGCCACGGGAACCGCGCAGGAACGCCACTCCCCAGATACGATCTCCGCGCTGCGACTCAGGATTCTCGGCATCCTGCTTTCGCAAGTGGTGCGCGACCTGGTCGTAGGACGCCCGCACAGCCTGCCCACCGAACTCATCCTGCAACCGACCGACAGTCACCGGACCCAACTCATCGACCTTTACGGTCGCCCCGGCCTCAAGAGTCCTCTTACCCGCGATCAACAACAGACCACAGTCCACACGCCCCGACGCGTCCTGGTTGTAGTTCCTCGCGTTGATCCCCCGGAACTCCGGGAAACGAGCCCGGTACTCGACATGAGCACGCGTTTCGGAGCCGTCCGCATTCATCTCCGCCTTCGGAGCGAGCTGATCAGCGATGGCCTGGAGCGCGGCGCGGCGCAATTTCGCCTTGTCCCTGCCGATCGAGATGGCCTTCCGGCGACCGATGATTCCGGCCAGGTCGAGAGTGCGGAGCCCGTTGACATGGGTGACCAGGTCACCGACCCGATCCAGCCGCGCATCCTCCGGCAGACCGAGCAACTTCTTCACCTGCGGCAACCGGCCATCCAGCCGCGCCACCCGGTCCGGCCCGCCCAGAACCTTCACCAGGTCGTCCACAACGTCGTCCCGCGACGCAGACGTCCCCGAAACAGCGCCAGTGCTGGGCTCACCCAACCTCACCCCGTCGGCAACGGAGGCACGCAGCCCGCCTGACTCCGCCCACCAAGCCACATCGTCCTTCGCACGCTTTCCCGCCTCCAACTGGAGATCCGACCGAGGGAAGGCCCGATGGCCATAGCGCCCGACCCCGCTCACGAAATAGTGCGCCTCCCCACCTTCGAGAAAGTTGCTCCTCCGCAGGAAGTAACGACGACTCGACGCGGCCGGATGCGCCCCGGACGAGACGGACCCCGCCGTATCGTTGAGCACGTAGACCGCCCGCGGCGCTTCCTGCGAGCCCTTCGTCGGCACTCGCACCACGAGGAAGTGCTCTGCACCCGAGTTGGACAGCACGAAATCCCGCACCGCATCGGCGTCGCGCATCAGGCGAGGAGGCGAAACAGGAGCGGCCTCATCGTCTCTGCTCACCACGTCACCGAGCGGAGAAATACCTGCCTTCGTCCGGAACGCCTCGCGCTCCCGTTCCCCCACAAGCCGCCGCAGCGCATCATCGGTCAGCACCTGACCGCTCGCCCTGAACTTGTCGGCGATCTGCTCGAACAGCTGCAGAACCTGGCTCTGGCGACTACCGCGATCAGGAATCACGATCCCCGACCGTTCCAGCAAGCTCTTCGCATCCGCATTACCGAGCAGCGCCTGAACGACGACGTAGTCGACCGACCGCCGGGCCCGGTAGTTGAACGCGGCGAGAACCCGCTGCGATTCGGGATGGAGATGCGAGACGTCGGATTTCATCCGGTCCCACGTTTCGTACGCGCCGGACTGGATCTCATCGCCCTTCGTAGCGAACGTCCACGCAAAACGGTCCGCCGCAGCCGAGATCCCGTCTTCGCTCCACACCAACTCCACGGGCGTCTCCGGCCGCGCCGTGGACGGCTCCGGCTGAAGGAGCTCGTCCGCGATCGCCCGCAGAACACCCAGCCGCAGCCTCGACACATGGGACTTGGCCAGCACATCCCGCCTGCCCCCGAGCACTTCCCACATCACCTTTACAGGGTCTTCGAACCCCAGCTCTTCGACGACTCTGTCATCAGGACCCAACACTTCGGCTGCGCGGACCGGGCCGAGGTAACGCACCAGCTGCTGGTTCGAAGCCCGGGCGACGTACGTCAGCACATCGGCAAGATTCAACTCCCACCAATGCTGTAGTTCCGGCAGAGCGAAGAACCGCTCCGCAGCGCTCGGCTCCGCCCCCTCGCGCGCGGACTGCTGAACGGGATTCCCCGAACTTCCGGCCCCGAACAGCTTCCCGGCCCTGCTCAACGACTCCTTCCAGTACCAGTCAGCCAGCGCGGCCACCCGTTTCGGCCCACCGAATGCCTCGGTGATCACATCACCGGCCGACCTGTTCCGGGAATCATGGAGGAAGGCACTGCGGTCCGAGTCGCTCAGAGCATCGATATCCCGCGCGATCGCATTCAGACCATTCGGCCTCGTCGAGCCGGCGCTCTGCCGCCGGGTGCCGGAATCACCTCGGCCCTCGAATGCGTCTGCCGCAAGGGACTTCTGGCCTGGCAGCTTGGGCCAGCGCAGCCCGCCCCTTGTCCTGGGCGGAGCGCCGACCAGCATGTCCTTGTCCATCCGCTCGCCGTCCATCGGCATCGAACCGAGGCGGGTCAGCGGCAGGAACCCGATCACGTTGTCCTGCGTCGCGTCCGCGATGACTTTCCGGTGCTGGTCGACGAAAGTGACCGTCCCGTCCGCGCGCCGCTCGACGAAAACACCATGCGCCTTGCCGCGCCCGGTCTGCACCAGCGCCCCACCCCAAATGCTCCCCGGCTGCCGGCCATCACGCCGCGTGACCTCGTCGAACGACCGGTTCATGTGCGCCACCACGTCACCGAACAACGCCTTCACCGCATGCGCACCGAGGAGCCCCTCAAACTCCCTCAACCTCATCGGCCCGCCGGGCAGCGCGACCTCCAGCGTCACATCACTCACACGACCGGCTTCAAAGTCCCGCAGACTCGCCAGCGTCCGCTCCCCCGCGACCATCGTGTACGCGCAGTTCTCCGCACGCCCCTCCGCACGATGCCCCGGCCCGTTCACCCCCGCCAGAAACGGATAGTTCTCCCGCACGTAGGCCTCGGATTCACCCGGCACCACGAAATCCCGAGCCGTGACCACCGCCTGCTCATAGGCGGGCGGAACCGCCCCGTCGACCACCATGGCCCCTTCGCCGCCGGGCTCAACACGGGCCGCACCGGCCGGACCACTATGCGGTCCGGCGACAGGCCCGGCGACAGAACCGCCGCCGATACCGGAACTACTGGCGAGTTCGGCAACGGTGTGCGCACGGTGTCCCGGCCTGTTCACCCCCGCCAGGTGCGAATAGCGCTCCGGCAGCGCGATCACCGACTGCTCGTAGGTGGGCGGATCGTCCAGCAAACCGAGCGGATCGTCCAGCAAACCGGACACCGGAGGCTCCGCCGCCGCGTACGGTTCGTAGCGCAGGCGCGGTTCGTTCGGGACCACGGCACCTTGCCGCTGCGCCCACCCGGTGTCCTTACCGAACCGTCGTGCCAGTTGGTCCACTGTGTACTGGGCGCCCAGGACCGCGGTCGCGGCCACATCGTCCGCGGCCATCTCGTCGACCAGTCGATCGACGACACCGACATCCACCCCGTACCAGTCCGCTTTCTCCTCGGAGGGGACAGTGTTGCGCCAGCCCACGGAAATTCCCAATTCGGCCCGCAGGACGTCGCGCATGGCATCCTCGTACCGGCCCTGCTCGATGTGGTAACGCCTCCGCACGCTGTCATAGGTGAGCCCGATCGGGCGCTGGTGGACCGTACGGGCGATCCCGTCGCGCACGGCGGCGTAGATCTGGTCACCGGCCCACTCCAGGGACTTGCCGTACCGGCGAGCCAGCTCGTCTTTGCCAATGGGATTTTTCTCCCGGGCACGGTCCTCGACATCCCGCTTCGCCGCATCGGCGATCGACGCCTCGGCCTTCGCCAGACTGATGCCGTACTGGTCGGCCAGATCCCGGGAAGCGACCGGCCGCCCGTTCGCAGCCGCCTGCTGTGCGGCCTGCCGTGCGGCACGCCCCATGACCCGCTCGATGACAGGCGCATCGAGAATCCGGGTACGCGCCCAATCGTGGCTCATGCCGTACTTCGCGGCCAACGCCTCCACGGTGTAGCGCCGCCGACGCCCCATCGCCTCGACCACATCGCGATGCGCGGCCACGTTGATCTGAACCTGAGCCCATTCCACGGACCGGCCGAAGCGCTCGGCCAGTGCCCGTGCGGAAATCGGGGCACCGCTATCGGCCGCCGCACGCACAACTGCCCGCGCCCGCAACTCCCGTTCCCCCGCCGGAGCGGGGGCCGGACCATCCGGCCGAAACCCGGTGATCCTGCCTACCTTGGGGAGGTTCTCTGCCAGGAGCTCGTCGGCCTTCAACGGGTGCACCCGCATCGACGATGCCAGCGCACGCACCTCGAACCCCCACACGAGTCCCCTGCCGTAGCGCGCGTCCAGTTCGGCCGCGGTGTGGGGCCAGCCACCAGAATCGACCGCTTCGAGCACATCCGCCAGCGCCGCGATCCTGGTCGCCCCGGCCGCCATCCCGGGAGTGATGCGATGCTTGGCGGCCAGCTCATCATCGGTGTACCGCCGGCCATTGTCCGCCGACTCACGCACATCCGCGATCACCGCCGCTCTCCTGATCAGCGCGGCATCGAAGCGCCGGTAGAAACTCCGAATGAAACCGTACTTCGCGTCCAAGAGATTCTCGTTGAACGGGCGCCCGGCGTTGGCGGCCCGGCGCACATCCGCCAGCACCACGTCCTCGATCACGCCGCACAGCCGATTCTTGCTGATCTGGTACTTCTCGGCCAGGCTCCGAAGAAGGTCACCCCGGCGCCATGCCACGGCGTCGCGTACATCCTGGAACACCGCGGGCGCCACCAGATCGAAGGCATGCTCCTCACTGATGCCATGCGCTTCCATCAGCTTGTCCACCCGCAGCGAGGAACCCCCTGCGGAATGCCCGCGCCGTGCCATGCCACCGAGGACCCGGTCCAGCCCGAACCTGCTCCCACCCGGCGCACCGACCAGCAGGTTCGGGTCCATCCGCGTCCGCTCGCCGGGCATCGGCGTCGACCCCAGACGCCTCAACGGCAGGAATCCGGCCACCTCACGCGGCCTCACGTCCGGGATGATCCCCTGCTGCTGGTCGGCGAAACGAACACGGCCATCCGACGTCCGCTGAACCAAGATGACGTGCCCAGGACCATCGCCCTCCCGCAGGACTACCGACCCCCACACCTCACCCCCATGACCACCCATATGCGCCACGACCTCGTCATAAGTCGCCGCCACAGCGTGGTCCTCCACACTGTCCTCATAGGACGTGTTCAGATCCTGCTCCAGCCGACCCAACGGCATCAAGCCACTGGGCATCGCGGGGATAGCGTCGAGTGGAAGATCCCTGGCAGTACCGGCATCCCCACCCACGCGGGCACTCCCCGCCCTGCGGACTCCGGCATTCCTCGCGTTGCGATACAGCGTCTTCTCCGCCGCAACCAACGACGGCGCACAGTTCTCCGTATAACCCGGCAACCCGGCCGCGTACCGCGGACCGTTCACACCCCACAAATCAGGATGAGCATCCAAAAACTCCTGATTCGCCGCAGAAAAACCAGTCAGGTCCTCGTCATCGGACTCCGAGTCGTAGTCGCTGTCATCCGAATCCTCGACATGCCCTTCATCGACATGCGCCACACCACCCTGGCCAGCGGAGTGAGCCGGAGCCGACTGGACCTGCCCGGCCTGCTGAACAACCAGCTCGAACTGCTGAGCCACCTCCTGCGCCTGCCGAGCGCCCTTCTCGGCCTGGTCTGCCAGCTTGGCAGCCTGCTGAGCCTGCTCGGCAGCCTCCTGGGCAGCCTGCCGGGCCTGCTCGGCCTGCTGGTCAACCTGCTCGACCTGCTGGGCAGCCAGCAGGGCCTGCTGGGCCTCCCAGACAGCCTGCCGGGCCTGCTGGGCCGCCCGAGCAGCCCGCTCGGCATCCCAGGCAGCCTGCTGGGCCGTCCAGGCAGGCCACCGAGCCTTCTCGATAGCCCGCTCGGCCCGCCGGACCCGCCGAACCCGCTGGTCAGGCTGCTCGACCTGCTCGGCAGCCCGCCGGTCCTGCTCGGCAGCCCGCCGCACCGACCGCGCCTGCTCCGCAGCCCGCACAGCCTGCCCGGCCGCCCGCTGGGCAGCCTGCTGGGCCTGCTCCGCCTGCTGGACAGCCTGCCGGGCCTGCGGGGCAGCCTCCTGGGAAGCCCGCACTGCCTGGTATTCGTCCTCGCCCAGCACCGACTCCGCGTCGGAATCCTCCGGAAGATTCCGGGCCTCATCGCTATAACGCCGCGCCTCACCCGGAGCGATTCCGTACCAGTCCTGCAGATCCTGCGCGCTGACCGGCTCCGCACCATTACGGGCCTCACGCGCATGAGCCCGAGCCACCGCCGACAACACCTGCCCCGCCACATAAGGGCTGATGCGGTACGTCCTGGCCACCGTGTCCGCGTCGAAACGGAGCCCACGGTTATCCACACCGTCACGCACACCGGCCCGCGCAGCGGCATGAATCGCCTCGGCCGCCCGGGCAAGCTCGATGCTGTATCCGCCGATGTAACGCCGCGCCTCGTCCTCAGTGATCCCGTACCAGTCCCGCAGATCCCCCGCGCTGACCGGCTCCGCACCATTACGGGTCTCACCCGCATGAGCCCGAGCCACCGCCGACAACACCCGCTCCGCCTCGTAAGCGCTGATGCCGTACATCCCGGCCACCGTGCGCGCGTTGAAGCGGAGACCACGGTCCACACCGTCGCGCACACCGGTCCGCACGTCGGCGTGAATCGCGTCATCCTCCCGGAAGGGGTCGTTGCCGTACCTGGTGACCAGGTCCTCCTCGGAATACGGCTCGTTGCGATCCGCCGCCTCCCGCACATCGGCCTGCACCGCCAGGCTGATCAGGATCGGGATCTCGGCGGTGTCGACCATGTGCCGGTACGAAACGTCTCTTTCGGTAAGCGGCTTGTGACGGTCGGCGGCCGCGCGGATATCGGCCCGTACCGCAGCGCGCTGGAGATCCCTGGCCCACTCGTGGTTCTGCCCCAGCCTCTCCGTGATCTGGACCGCCATGAACGGATTATGGGTATCCGCCGCATCGGCCAGATATTCCATCCCGGCGGCCTCGATCTGCCCGAACGCCCGCTCGGGATCCACCTCGTACTTCTCGCCCAGCTCCTGGCGGGTGTACGGGTCCTTGCGGTCCGCGGCATCGCGCACATCGACCCGCATTACGGCATCGACATGCCTCTCCACCGTCTCAGCATCGATGCCATACCGCCGCGCGAACGGCTCGACCGCATGCGGCTCACCACGATCACGCGCCGCATGCGCATGCGCATCCGCGAACGCCGCCGCCACCAGCACCTGCTCGGCCTTCTCACGGCTGATCGCATACGTCACGGCCAGATCATCAACACCGAGCCGCTCACCACGACGCACCGCATCACGCGCAGCATCACGCGCGACTTCCAGAACCCGATCCTCACCCCACCGCTCCACATGGAAATACCACCGCCCCAGCTCCGCACCGGTCAACGGCACCCCACGCTCCGCAGCCTCACGAACATCGGCCCGCGCCGCGCCGTTACCCAACTCCAGATACCGGTCCCGGCTCACGTGGTACCTGGCCGCCCGCAGATGTACGCGGTTGGCGGTGTACGGCCGGCCTTCACCGGGCTGGATCCCCCGGGAACGCAGCTCGCTGAGGTAGGCGGCTTCGAGGCGCTCGGTGGCCCACTCCGTTGTCCTGCCGTACTTCTCGGCGAGGTCCGCGGCGGATGCCGCACGATATGCAAAGGTTGCGTCCCGCACCCTGTCCCGGGACTCGGCCTCCGCTGCGGTGTCGATCAGGATCCCGGCCTCCGCCTCGGTGATCCCGAACCGCTCGGCAACAGCCGCCGGCGAACTCCACCGGTCGATGTGCCCGGTGATCAGATCCGAAACCAGGGCGACGCCCAGAATGCGGAAGGCCCGCTCGCGGTCCAGGCCAAGCCTGTCCATCACTGCACCGAGCGAGTAGTCGCTCCCGTCGCGTCGGAGACCGACAAGTCGGAGAGACTCCAGTTCCGCGGCCGATCCTCGCCGTCCGTTCTCGAGCAGGATCCAGTCGCGCACGTCTCGCGCATCGGCCACCTCGGCAGCCTCGATCTGAGTCCGGGCCTCCGCCTCACCGATCCTGAGCCCGCGGACAAGAGCCGCGACGGTACAAACATCGCCCTTGCGGTGCGCCGCCCGCGCATACTCGAACGCCGCACCCGCGCCCGTGTAGAACTTCACCGCCCTACGGCTAATGCCATACCGCGCGGCCAAACCAGAAACACGCAACCGGCCACTCGCCGCATCGGCCCGCACCACAGCGCCGATCACATCGAAACCCCACCGACCGGACTTGCCGAACCGCGCACCCAACTCCACCGCCGTGCGCGGCCTCCCATCCCGGGCAGCATCCCGCACATCATCGAACGCAACGGACCTGATCATGCGCTCCGCCTGCACGGTGCCGATACCGGCAAGACGGGCGAGCACATCAACGGCCACCGGGGACGGACCTCCGGCACGCGCCCGGATGACATCGGGAGCGGCGGTGGTGATCGCGAACTGGGCGGACGAGTGGCTGATCCCGAACCTCTGCGAAATGACAGCGACGTCCAGCATCTTGGAGGTGGCCCGCATGTAGGCGACGGCGTCCCGCACCCCCTGCTCGGCGTTGCTCTGGGACGCCTCGTCCCGGCCCGTCGGCATCCCGACCAGAAGACCGGGGTCGAGTTCCGTGCCGTCCATCGGTTCGGCACCGGTACGCGGCAGCGGCATGAAGCCGACCACCTTGAGCGCGCCCTTGCCCAGCATCTCGGCCTTCTGCTGGTCCAGGAAGTCGACCGGCCCGTCTCCCGCGCCCTCGCGGGTATCCGGTCCTTTCTCGGCCATCACGACATGCACCATGCCGTCCCGGCTCTCCAGCAAGACCGCACCCATGGAGCCGGGGTCCTGGCGGCTCATGTGCGCCTCGACCTGGTCGTGGGTGGCCTTCACGGGCTTCACGCGGAAGTGCTCCGTCAGCACGTCCAGCCTCATCGGCGGACCACCGACCGCGGGCACCGTGACGCCGCCCGCCCGGTTGCCGGACCGGGCATTGACCACCGTCTGCTCGGCGGCGATCAGCGACTGCCCGCAGTTCTCGGTGTGCCCCGGAACCTGGTTCGCATACTTCTCGCCGTTGACGCCCCACAGCTCCGGGTAGCGCGCCCGGAATTCCCGTTGTTCGGGCGTTTCCCGGGCGTGGCCGGGAGTTTCCCGGGTTTGCTGGGGCGTGTCCTGGGAGGTGGAATCCTCGTGCCGCTCCGGGCTCGTCGACGTCCGGTCGTCGGGAGTGAGGTGCAGGAACGACGACTCGGGTTCCGGTGTCCGCTCGGTACGAGCGGTCTCGTCCTCCGTCACCTGCGCGTCGTCGACACCGCGGTGCAAGTCGACAGGTTCCGGGGACTGCTCGGTCTGCTCCGGGGTCTCGACCGCTCTGAGGTCTTCGTCGGTGAAGCCGAGGTCGGCCAGGCCTTGCCGGTCGACCCACATCTCGATCGGCTCGTCGGGGCCGGTGCGGATGGTCTCCTTCCAGAACTTGGGGATGTTGTCGCCGCGGTAGTACGGGCGGAGCCGCCAGCGGGGTGTCACCGAGACCAGGTAACTGGTCGTGGCGGCGCTGTCCTCCGTGGTCCCGGAGGAGGCGCTGAGCTCGTTCCCCGAGCTGAAGCCGAATACCTCGTTCTCGGCCTCGAGGAACTGCTGCATCGGCCGGAAGTTCGACTCTTCGATCGGCGCCTCACGGATCTGCCCGACCTCCCCGGGGACCACCCCGACGTGACGTTCGGTCGTCGACTTCACGCCGTGCTCCGTGCCCTGGCTTCGCTTCAGCGGCTGTTTCCGCACCTCCAGCAGGCTGCGGCGGTAGATGTGCGCGCTGACCCGCAGCTTTTCCAGCTCGCCGGTCGGAATCTCGATCTCGTAGCCGTTCGGCTTCATCGCCGCCGGCAGGTTGGTGCGCATCTTCCCGGCCGTCGTCGCGGCGAGCACCTGGTTCGCCGTCTCCGGGCGCAACGCGGGCCGCCCGATGTCCGGCTCGCCGTCGATGAGTCCCTTCAGCTTCGCGCGGAGCTTCGGTGCCTCGAACGAGCGGGTGTGCACGATCGCGTTGTCCGAGAACCCGGGCCGGCGGCCGTTGCCGACCTGCCACACCCGCAGCGCGCCTCGCTTCACTGCGATCGGGGCGCGCTCCGGGAAGCCTTCCTCGACCGTTTCATCGCTACGCACCGTGGACCGCGCGGCGCCCTCCAGCACGATCGGGTCGGCGCGCCACGGCTTGCCGAACATCGTCGGCTGCGAGACCACGCCCGCGAGGAACTTCCGGTAGGTCCCGGCGCTCGCGTACGGATACACGTCGAGCCGGTCGATGATCAGGTCGTGCGCGAACTGGTGGTGTTCGCCGTCCACGGGCATCGTCACGGCATCGGACAGCTTCTTCGAGAACTCGTCCCCCTTGTCGCTGCTGAAACCCGCCTGCAGGGCGAATCCGTGCAAGTTCGCGTGCTTCTTGGTCGACGGGTAGAAGATGGCCGCGACGCCCACCACCGCCGACTTCAGGCGCTCGGCTCCACCGGTCTCCCGGCGGGTGACCTCGTGCCCCTCCTCACCTGTCCGGTCGATCGTGTTGTGGTAACTGCCGTCGCCGAGCCGGCCGCGCACCATGATGAGCTGCTCGACCTTGCCGAACGGCGTGTCGGCGGACATGAACACCGGCCATCCGCCGTTGATGATCTCCTCGACCGCCAGGTTCGCGTCGACAGAGCCGAGCACCGGTTCCAGCTCGTCATGCAGCATCGAGTCGTTGATGGCGTCGAAGTGGCTCATGCCGGGTGGTGCGAGCACCTTCTTCGCCGCCCGACGCAGCCCGCGGGCCATCCGGTCCGCCAGGCTCTCCGGGCCGGCGGGCTGGGAAGCGCGGGCGTCCCGCTGCTCCTGGGTCCACTTCGTGATCGACGCGGCGATCTTGTCCGCCAGTTCACGGCCCGCCTCCGGCCGGTGCATGCCGACATCGCCGCGACCGCGGCCGACGTTGGCGGGCGGCCGCACCTCGTTGCCGTTCGGCCCGGTCGGCACGGCCGGACGCTCGCCGGACGTGCTCGCCCGGGTGTCGGACGTCTCGTTCTCGTTGCCAGGCGCCGTGTTCTCGGTGCCGGGTGTCTCGGTCTGGTCCGTGGCGTCGCGTTCCTCGGCGACCACGTGGTACCTGCGGTACCGGGCGGCGTCCTCCGGCTCCAGCTTGGCCAGGTCGGCATCGGTCAGCTCGCCGATCGTGTGGATCTCGCTGGCCTTGACCCAGACCTCCCTCGCCCCGGGCACGTGCACCCACTTGGCCTTGTCGGTGGCCGTGCCGTCGTGCACCGAGTGGAAGACGGACTGCCAGCGTCGCCGCACAGAGGTCCGCACCTGGTGGGTGTCGTCATAGCGGACCAGGTAGCGCCGTTCACGTTGGCTGTACTTCTCGGTCTTCTTGGACTTCTGGGCGACCTCGCCGGACTTGCCGCGCATCAGCTTGATATCGCCGCTGAAGTCGACGCCCATCGCAAGGAACTGCAAGACCGGAAAGAAGAGGGTGAAGCCGCCTTCCAGGCGCCACCCCTTCGCACGCTTGTCGCCCTGGGCCGTCGCGGTCGACCGGTGCGCCTCCGTGCTGAATTCGTGGTCGTCGTCGCGCCGCACGATGGTCGGGTTACTCAGCTTCGTCTGCAGGGCCGCGGTACCGAACAGCTCACGACTCCCGAAGAGTCCGCCGTGGTTGTGGGTCTTCAGATGCACCGAGTGCTGCCCGTTCCGCATGGCGGCGCGGTCGAACCGGGCCATCCGCGCGTCCACGTTCGCGAAGTTCTCCAGGGCGCTGAGCGCGGCGTTGCGTTCGTTCTGCACGTGTGCCGCGGGACGAACCGGGTGGCCGCTGTGCTCGTCGAACCGGACCGGCTTGCGCCCGATGGCCGGCAGCTTCAGCCACTCCTTCCAGCGTGCCGCGGGGGTCTTGCTCAGCATGCCCGCCACGGTCGTCACCAACCCGGGCACGGGCCTGGCCGACTCCAGCTGGAATCCCTCAGGCAACAGGCCTTCGCGTTCCGGCGCCGGCGCGGTGCCATCTCGCCAGACCGGTTCAGCAGCGGTTTCCGCAGTCCGTCCACGGGTTTCCGTGGTCTGCACACCGGTTTCCGTCGTCTGCCCACCGGTTTCCGTCGTCTGCCCACCGGTTTCCGTCGTCTGCGCTGAGTCTTCGGTGTGGCGGGTAGCCGACTGGCCGAGCGCGACACCGACCTGTTCCGGCACCGACACGTTGACGTCCGCGATGAGCTCGGAGACACCCTGGTCGTTGACGCCGATCCGCTCGCCCGGGGAGGACCAGGTGCCGCCCATCCACATGTCGAAGGTCGTCGGGTACCGGAGGTTCTCCAACGGGCGCTTGGCGGACAAGACGTGCTTGCGGCCGGTGCTCTGCTTGATCTTCCCGGCGTTGGTGACCATCTTCTGCCGGGTGAGCCCCTTCAGGGTCGGCCAGACCAACTCGCTGGAGAGCATGGCCGCGATGCCGGTCGCGCCGATCTTGCCCCGGGCGATCTCGACGTCGCGGGAGTGGCCGACGGAGATTTCGCTCTCCGCGGTCTCCCGCTCGTCGGCGTCGATGGGCTCGGCGTCCGCGCTGTGCATCGTGCCCTTGACGAAGATGTCCGGGGCGCCCCTGACATGCGCGCTCAGCGGGAACCGAGCGCCGCCCTGGTTGATGTCCTTGCCGCGCTTGCGCACGAAGTTCCGGAACTCCTTGGCGACACGCGCCAGGTCGTTCGACTTGAGCTGGTGCTTCGCCTGGATCTGCGTCAGCGCGGGACCGACCACCGTGTCCACCGTGAAGTCGGGCATCTCGTAACGCGCGTCGGCCCGGTACGGTATCTGTTCCAGCTCCTCCTTCGACCTCGCCGGGGCCGTCGTCTGCGCACTGGCGTCCTTCGTCCGCACATCGGCGTCCGTCGTCTGCACAGGCGCCGGGGTTGTGTCGCCGGACCAGCCGTACTTCGCGGCGTTGCTCGGCTTCATCCACAGCGTCGCCGCGCCGGGGACGGTCTTGATCGTGCTCTTGGTCAGCTGTTCACCGTCACCATTTCGGTCAGGTGGGGTGAGCGGCTTTCCATCGCGGCGCTTGATTTCCACGACGAAGGTGTGGCCGACCCGGTGCTTGTCCAGCGGGCCGTCGTACTTCGTCTTGGTCTTGTGCCCAAAGGACTCGGTCGTGCCGCTGCTGGCGGAGTCCGTCCAGACCCGTTCCGCGATCGGGCCGATGAAACCGCCGACGACCGCGGTGGGGTCGCCGCCGCCGATGAACCCGGTGCCACCGGACTTGGCCGTGATCGACCTGTCCGAACCGGTCTTGCCGGTCGCCTCGCTGGTCCGCTCGACGGTTCCGTCCACTGTGGGCAGTTTCAGCCGCCGCGCGTCGGACACGGCGAGGGTTACCTCGATCGGGGAACGAACGCCCTTGAAGGCGAAGGATCCCAGGAACAGCCGGCCACCGTAGACCTCTCTGGCCTGGTCGCGGTCGCCCAGCGAGTCCAGCACGCCGCGGAACCGGCCGGCCTCGGGGTCGTTCTCGGCGAACTTGCCGCCGATGGCGCTCTCCACCGAGCGGTAGATGTCGCCGATTCCGGAGAACTCCGCGTGTTCGATCGCGTCCGGGTGGCCCAGCTTGCCGCCGCCGGATTCGGCCGGCACCGACTTCAGCGGCACGTCGACCGTCACCGTGTCCGCCGACTCGGTACCGCTCTTCCACGGCCGTTGGTACCCCTCGCGCACGACGACCTGGTAAGTCACCTTGTGGCCGGCGGCGATCGCGCCCGCGTTGCGCTCGGTGACCTTCGTCGAGGTCTTGTGCTCGGAGGAAGCGCTCAGGCCCGATCCGCGGCTGTTCGCGGACAGGCCCATGATCCTGCCGGCGACGGTGATGAACGGCGTCGGCACCCGGAACGCGAACGCCCCGGTGCCGATGGTGGGCCGGCTGCTGGATGCCCCGGAGCGCACCGAGGGCCCGGCGCTGCCGGTCGTCGTCTCGCCCGTCACCTCGTGCGGATCGGTGGGCTCGGTCAGGTCGATGACCTTGAGCGTCACCTCCGGGCCCCGCCCGGCGTGCAGACCGAGGTTCTCGGTGTGCATGCCTTCCATCGACAGCGACCACTTGTCCTGCAGCTTCTCGTCGGAGAACTGCTTGTCGATCACCTGCCGCAGGACCTCGTCGTCGGAGGCGACGCGTTCCTTGATCTTCGCCCGCAGCTCCGCGCCGTCGATCGGGCCGGTCGGTTTCCACTGCTCGGCGCGGGCCTGCTCCAGCCGCCCGCCGGCGGGCGGCTGCTGCGTATCGGTCGGCGTCCGCACATCGATTTCCGGCGGCTGCGCAACAGGCGCCGGCGTCTCGGTCTGTCCGCCATCGCGATCCCGCGTCACGTCTGATTCGGCGGGATTCCAGTCCTGGACGGCCCGGGCGGGATCCCAGTCTCTGGCCGCCCCGGCCGGATCCCAGTCGGCGGCCGGCGCGGCGGGATCCCACATCGTGCCGACCGAATCGTCCGACACCATGCCCGTCCGCTCGGCCGACACTAGGCCGGCCGGCAACGCGCCGCCCATGCCCGGCGGCCCCGACAAGGCGTCATGGGTTTCGAACCGAGCGGCCTTGTCCGGATCCGGCCCCCGCCGGACGTCATCGACGAGGAACTGGAGCAACTTGTAGCCGTCCTGCGGACGGCGGTCGGTCCGCCGCAGCATCGGGTCGCCCGGACGTGCACGCATGACCTTGTAAGAGCCGTACTCGGCGAGCCCTCCGAATGCCTCCCGATCGAGCGCGCGCTCCGCCACATCTCCGGACTCGTGCAGGTGGTGCAGCGGCATGAGGTCGAAACGCGACTGCCACCGCCGGCGTTCCTCCGTTACGCGGACGCTGTCGAGGAACCTGTCGTTAACGATGCTGTTGTAGATGCGATGGACGTCCTTTTCCCAAACGGGACCGTACATCGCGAGGGCGCGCACCACCTGACCGGAACCGCCCGCCCGTGCGTTCAGGTGCTGCTGGAGGTGGTACTGCGCCGAGATCAGCGACAGACCCGACTGGGTGTAGTCGACCAGCAGCACCTCGCGGTCCGCGGACAGATCGCCCAGGAACTCGTCGAAATGCCTTCCTATCAGCCTAATCTGTTCGCGATCGGGTACGAACCACTTGCCTCCTTCCCGGAAGGTCCCGTGCAGGAACGAGCTTTTCGGCGGTGACGGCCGGAACGACGACAGCGGAATCGAGACCGCGACCGCGTCCGGATGATGTTTCTGGAGAGCGGCGATGACCAGAGCCGGACTGCGGCCGATACCCACATAGCTGTACCGGTCCGGAGGATAGTTGGCGACGATCGACTCCGCCACGCGGTCCATCGCGCTCACGACCCCCTGCTGCTCAGCCAGATGGTGCTGGGCTGCCAGGCGGCTGACCGTGTCGTAGAAGCGCTGTGCCTCGTCGATCCGGTATTCCCGGTGAAGCGGTGCGTCGTCGTCCCATGCCGGCTCGCTGGAGGTGTACAGCACGATGGCCAGCGCTATGCCACCGTCGACGGGATACTCCTTGATGCCGCTCTCGGTCAGCCATATCCGGACCCGCTCCGGCGTCAGCGGGATCGTGTGCTGACCGTCACGGAGGTAGACGTCGTTGTACCCCGCCGGGTGCCGGGCGGCTTCGGCATCGGTTACGGAGGTGACGTCTTCGTCGAATACCTCGGCGGCATCGACGATCCATTGAAGACGCTCGGATGGGGTCGACGTCATGGCACCACCACCGCGGCCGGGAGGAATGTCCCCGGCTACCAGGTCTTTTACCCCGCGGGCCGTGTCCATGGCATCCCGCAGCGTCCGGTAGCCGTCCTGGCGGTCGGTTCGCCGCGGCATGGGGTCGTCGGGGTTCGCGCTCAGGATCTCGTACTTGCCGTACTCGGCCTGTTCGTCGAACGTCTGGCTCTCGAACGCGTCCACCAACGTACTGGCACGATCGCCCAGGAATCCTTTCGGGTTGAGCGGCATGACCGCGAACCGCGACCGCCACCCGTCGCGTTGCGTCTGGCTGAAAGCAGAGTTGTCAGCGATGCCGGCGACGGTGTCGAGCATCTTCTTGTGCCGTTCGGGCGCGTACATCGCGACCGCGCGCACCACCTGGCCGGTACCACTGGCCCGGTCGCTCAGGAGCAGGTGCTGCTGGAGGTAGTACTGCGCCGCGATCAGCGAACGCCCGGACTGGGTGTAGTCCAGCAGCAGCACGTCACGGGCCGGGGGCAGATGACCCAGGAACTCGTCGAAATGCTTTTCGAGCATGCGCATTTGCTGGGGCGTGGGTACGTCGTAGCGCTGGAAGGTCTGGCGCAGCAACGAGTTTCGCGGCGGAGACGGCCGGAAGGACGACATCGGAATGGACACCGCGTCGTGGCCCCGGGACTGGAGAGCGGCGACGACCGGAGCCGGACTGCGGCCGATACCCACATAGCTGTACCGGTCCGGCGGATAGGTGTCGACGATCAGACCCGCCAGCGAGTCCATCGAGGTCAAGAAGCCATGCCACTCGGCCTGCCGGTGCCGGTCCGCTAGATCCCGAATCGTGTCATAGAAGCGCTGTGCGTCGTCGACGTTGTAACTCCGGGAAGGAGGCGCCTTCAGCCAGTCCCGCGGGGGTGCGGTGTACTTCGCGATGGCCAACGCTATGCCACCGTCGCGGGGATAGGTGATGCCGTTTTCGGCCAGCCATGCCCGGGCTCGCGCCGGAGTCAGCCAGATCATCTTCCGGCCGGCGCGGAGGGCAACGTTGTTCGACTCTGCCGGGTGCCGGTCCATTTCGGCACGGGTCGCCTGGATGATGTCCGCTGGGTAGGTGTCGGCCAGGTCGGTGATGCGCTTGAGGCGCTCTGCACCCTCCTGGGCGGAACTCGCCTGGTTCCCGGTCCCCGCAGGAGCCTTGGTGCCCACCGGCGATACCACGTGCTTCAGCACCAGGTCCGAAGTCACCCGCGAAGCCCACACCTGTTCCGGGTCGCCCAACGCCGCAATCTTGTTGTTCTCGGCATCGACGAACACGACCTGGTCACCGCGCTTGGCCGCGAAGAAGAAATGCCCATCGCCCTCACCGAAATAGGCATACACCAGTTGATGCGGACCGTCATTCGCCCTACCGGCCACATAGTCGATCACCTCGGCGTAACCCCGCCGCCCCCGCCCCTGCAAAGACAACGGACCCAAACCCGACTCCGGGACACGATTCGGGTCCACCCGCCCACTCAGCCCGGCCCTGAACTCCCCCGCCTGCCCAGGAGACAAATCACCGTGCCGCATCCGATGCAAATCCAGATTGATCGCCATAAGCGAAGAATCCAGACAGTTCGTGTCACTGCCCTCAAAACCAGCAGCACGATTCCCCTCGTTCACATAACCCATATCCGGAAAATGCCGCTCCCGGAACGCGACCTCACCCTCAGGATCACCCTCGAAAGTCTCCGCCGACACCACATCCGGACGCACCGGCGCCTCACCCGACACCGCCGACGACGCACCACCCATACCAGGAGCCCGCCCACCGGCACGAACACGCGCATGCCAATCACGGGCATAGTCGTACCCGGCCTTCTTCTCCGGGTCGGAGAGGACCTCATATGCCTCGGTGACGACCTTGAACTCCGCCGCCGCAGCCTCCGCCCTATCACCCGGATTCTTGTCCGGGTGGAACCTCAACGCCAGCTTGCGGTACGCCTTTTTGATCTCGTCCTCAGACGCATCCGGCCCCACACCCAACGTCTTGTAATAATCCTTCGACGGAGCTTCCTGCCAAGGCACGTAACCCCCGTCCCCATGATCCCGACGGGGCGGCGAGTCCTTACGGTGCTGCCGGCGCTCCCCGCGGGGATATTCCTGTTCCTGTTCCCGCTCCCAGCGCTCCCAGCGCTCCTGTTCCTTACGGGCCTGTTCCCTCTGCCAGCGCTCCCAGCGCTCCTGTTCCTTACGGCGAGCCCGTTCCTCTTCCTTCTTACGGCGAGCCCGTTCCTCTTCCTTCTTACGGCGAGCCCGCTTCTCTGCCTTCTCACGTTCTGCCTGTGCGCGACGCGCCTCCTCCTCGCTGGGATCCGGATACGCAGACTCCGCAGCAGGCTCCCCCTGCGGCGGATACCCAAACTCCCCAGCGGGCTCCCCAAA
>NZ_JBWKKH010000014.1:111829-151389 GCF_056431645.1 Saccharopolyspora sp. NPDC045839 | reverse complement strand
TAAAATGACCCCCCGCAGCGGGCGGCACATCAGACCAATACCCCTCCCCAGCAGACCCCTCGTAGTAATACTGCGCCTGAGGCTGCGGCTCCTGAGCCGGATACCCAAACCCCCCAGCAGGCTCCCCAAAATGACCCCCCGCAGCGGGCGGCACATCAGACCAATACCCCTCCCCAGCAGACCCCTCGTAGTAATACTGCGCCTGAGGCTGCGGCTCCTGAGCCCGATACCCAAACCCCCCAGCAGGCTCACGGTGCTCCTCACGGGACGACTCACCGTTCCCGCGGCCGGTCGCAGGACGGGCGTCCCCACCGAAGCGGGTCTCGGGCCAGGGGGTCGTCTCCACGACCGTTTTGACCCCCTTGACCTGCTGCTTGAAGACGGAGCGACCGACCGTGAAGCTCTCGGTCTTCTTCCGGGTGCCGACCTTCACGAGACCGGCGTCGTCGAGCACGACAATCCGGCCGCCGTGTGCCAGCGCCGCCTTTCCGTTGGCGGTGCTGACGGTGAGGCCGGATACCTCATCGACCAGCTCCCGAGCCAACTTGACCGAGGCGTCCGCCCTTTCCGCACCGGGCATCAGCAGGAGCGTCGACGAGCTGTTGCGGACGCCGCGGATGTTGCCGATGATCTCCGCAGCCGTGGACCGGTCCACCAGGGCCGTCTCGATCTTTCCACGCTTGCCCTTCACCGGGACCGCGATCTCGCGGCCTTCAGATCGGACCGCCAGGATGAGGTCCGGCTCGAACGGTGCCGTGATCTCGCGGTCGGGCCCGGCAGCCAGAGCAGTGGCCGTCGACTCACCGGGGCGGGTACGCACCACCCGGAGCGGGCCGTCGATCAAGTCCAACCAGCCCTCGTAGGCGCGGTTGAGCTCAGGGTCAGCCGACAGCAGCGCAATGCTCGCGGGCCGGTAGTCGGTGGAGGCCCGAGAGGTGAGGTCCAGCTCGCTGTGCGTGAAGGTGGCCTTCTTCCCGGAAATCGTTCCGGCATACTTCGGCTCCTTGCCGCCGCCCAGGCCCGGCGGCTCCGTCGGCTCGTCATCGGATTCGCTGTCCGTGCCTTCCGGATCCTCATCGCCAAGCCCCTGCAGGTGAGGATTCAGATCCACCGGCGATACCACGTGCTTCAGCACCAGGTCCGAAGTCACCCGCGAAGCCCACACCTGTTCCGGGTCGCCCAACGCCGCAATCTTGTTGTTCTCGGCATCGACGAACACGACCTGGTCACCGCGCTTGGCCGCGAAGAAGAAATGCCCATCGCCCTCACCGAAATAGGCATACACCAGTTGATGCGGACCATCATTCGCCCTACCGGCCACATAGTCGATCACCTCGGCGTAACCCCGCCGCCCCCGCCCCTGCAAAGACAACGGACCCAAACCCGACTCCGGGACACGATTCGGGTCCACCCGCCCACTCAGCCCGGCCCTGAACTCCCCCGCCTGCCCAGGAGACAAATCACCGTGCCGCATCCGATGCAAATCCAGATTGATCGCCATAAGCGAAGAATCCAGACAGTTCGTGTCACTGCCCTCAAAACCAGCAGCACGATTCCCCTCGTTCACATAACCCATATCCGGAAAATGCCGCTCCCGGAACGCGACCTCACCCTCAGGATCACCCTCGAAAGTCTCCGCCGACACCACATCCGGACGCACCGGCACCTCACCCGACACCGCCGACGACGCACCACCCATACCAGGAGCCCGCCCACCGGCACGAACACGCGCATGCCAATCACGGGCATAGTCGTACCCGGCCTTCTTCTCCGGGTCGGAGAGGACCTCATATGCCTCGGTGACGACCTTGAACTCCGCCGCCGCAGCCTCCGCCCTATCACCCGGATTCTTGTCCGGGTGGAACCTCAACGCCAGCTTGCGGTACGCCTTTTTGATCTCGTCCTCAGACGCATCCGGCCCCACACCCAACGTCTTGTAATAATCCGACGTCGGACGTTCCGGACGCTTACCCTTCCTGCGGTCCCTTTCCTGTTTCTCCTTCTCCTTAGCCTTTCGCTTACGCTCCTCCTCTCGCTCCCGACGAATCCCCTCTTCCTGACGGGCCTTTTCCTTGGCCTGCTTCGCATCCTCCCGCCGAGCGCCCTGACGCGGCGCTTCCTGATTGCTATAGCTATCGAAGCCGGTTTCTTCGAATTCAGGGAAGGAATCCTTGGTCAGCTCCTCGTATGCCCGTTGGACCTCACTCTTCTCAGTCGAGGAAAGGCCCTTCAGCTGTGCGGCCATGTACGCCCGCTCGATGTGGGACTTCGAGGCGTTCTTCGGGATACCCAGCACGTCATGCGGATCCCGCCGCGTGGCACGCGACGCGCTCGGCCCGGGACGCGAGCCTGTGTCCTGATACGTCTGCGAACGCCTCGGCGGCGCACCCTGATCACGCGGCGGCGCCGAGCTGCTCGCCTCGTTCTTTTCGATCTCGGACCGCTCGGTGCGGCTGAACCGGGTGGACCCCAGGGGCTCGACTTTCACGGCAACGAACTTGTTGCCGGTGGGAACAGTCTTCACTCCGGACGAGGTGTGGACGGGCTGGACCTCGATCTCTCTCGATCCGCTGATACGCAGCAGGCCGGCGTTGCCCATGACGACGAGCTGGCCCTGACCATTCACGTGCGCCGTGTCGGCGTGGGTGTACACGACGAGGTCGGGGTTCTCTAGGACCATTTCCTTCGCCAGGTCCACCGCTGAGTCCGGATGCTCGCTCTCGGGAGCCACGAGGAACAGCGACTTGTTCGCCTTGACATCCGGGTCCCGGACCAAGAATTTCGCCGCGGTGCTCTTGCTGAGCCGCACCGGTTCGACTCGCACCTGTTTTCTGCCGAACTCGACCGGGATCGTGACCCAGTCGCCATGCCGGTCGCGATCGGTTTGGACGGCGACGACGAGCGAGGTAGTGAAGGGCACGTCGACCACGCCGCCACGCCGGGACACGCTCTTTTTCCGCGCCTCGACCTGGTTGTCGGTGGGAAGCGTTCGCACCATCCGGAGTTGCTTGTTGATGGCCCCCGTCCACCTGGCGACGTGCGTGTCGAGTACGGGATTCGGCAGGAACGCGATGGTCGTGGGGTGCGTCCGGGTTCCTTCCCGCCGGACGAAGGGCACATCGGTGGGGTCGACTTCGGCCGTGTCGCCAGAACTTCTCAATCCCCGGAAGTAACTGCGGCCCGCGCCCCAGTGGGATTCGTCGACGGACGACCCCAGGCGGTTCAGCTGATCGCGCCCCGCACGCGCAGTGTCATATTTTGCCCGGAGTTCCGGATTCGACAGAACTTGATGAGCCTCGTTGATCTCCTGCGTCTTGGCCGTCGCCTCATCCCGGGCCTGCTGGTCCCCTCCCGCCTGCTGGACCTTGTCCGGGTGATGCGTCACCAGCAGCTTCTTGTACTGCTTGTCGATCTCCTCGTTGCTCGCTCCCGGATTCACCTCCAGCGCGGCGTACAGGTCCCGGTCGACCGGGACGTCCTGCTCCTCATGGGACTCGTTTTCCGAATCGAGCTCGGTGAAGCGGTTCGAGGACTCTTCGGTGGTCTCCGGGGAGTCGGAGGTCGCGGTGATCGTTTTGCGGGAGCCGACAGTCGTATACACCAGGCCGTTCTCCGGACGCGGCGTAGCCGGCGAGAACCGCACTCCCTTCGGCTCGCCGAGAGTCGCCATCTCCCACGGCTGCCCATCGAAATACTCGATGACATTGCCACGCTTACGCACGTCGAAGTAATGCGCACCATCACTGCCGTGGTAGACATAGACAATGCCGTGCCAGCCATCCTCGCCCTGCCGGGACACGTATTCCCGCACATCGGCGTAACCGCGCTCCTGCGTGGACATCGGCGGCATACCCGACTCCGGAACGCGCTTCGGATCCACCGGCCCGCTCGGACCGGTCTTGAACTCCCCGGCCATTTCCGGGTGGTTACCGATATTGATCGTCTGGATCGACACCGCCAGGCAGTTCGTCCGAAAGCCCTGCTGGCCATCGATGTCGGCATCGAAGTCGTTCTTGTTCAGCCCACGGTATTCGGGGAAGTGCTCAGTCAAGTACGCCAAGTGCGCGGCAGGATTGTCCACGAACGTCTCCGCCGACACCTCGACCACCCCGTCGGTCGGGATATCGACATTCGACACGACGCGGTGCGACTCCGGAACCAACGCGTCGTATCCGGAAACGGTCAGCGACACGCCCCGCGAACTCATGGTCACCAAGTTGTGGGACCTCATCGTCCGGAACGCCATGCCGAAATCGGAATTCGTCAGTCCGAAGGCATTCAGCGTCTCGCCGTCGTTCTGGGAGCTCTGCAGTTCCCGGAACCCGTCGTTCGGTAGTTCCCGGAACCCGTTGGAGAACGCCAGAACCCGTGCGACCTGCTTGATCTGGGGGCTCGGGTCCTCGATCCGTTGACGCAACCGGCCCAGCACGTCGCGTGCGTCCAACGACATCAACTCATCGACCCTCGGCTTGACCTGCCCCCCAACCAGAGCCTGCTCGGTGCCGCGGGCCGCGTTGTCGTCGAGCTTCACCGACGACGACGCACCACCCCAATGGCTTGGCCCACGCCGAACGCGGTCATCCTGCACAATCCGCCCCTCGTCCCCGCGCGGGGATTGCCGGACGGTCCCGGCAGGGACCCTGCTGATGTCGAACCGCAGTTGGAAGCTGCCCGAGCCATCCCGCCTGACACCGCCACCCGAGATGTGGAACTTCTGGTCGCCGGAAAGCTGTTTCAACTCGTTGAACGTGTCCACGATGTTCCTCGTGGACTTGCCGTTCACCGTCTTCATGACCTCGGCGTAGACACCATCATGGGCATCGAAGTCCACGCCGCTCCCGCCGGCCAGCAAGTCGCCGAAGACCTCCTTGGCCGCCGTGCCGGAGATGCTCTGCCGGAAGATGGTGTCCGGAAGCCGATCCGGAACATCCTCCGGTGTCGTCGCCCTGCCGAACAGCCTCGGAGCCCGCTTGTCGACCTCCCTCGCCTTCGTCACCTCACCGAACAGCGCCTCCGCCTGCGACCACTGGTGGATAAAAGCCTCGCTGGCGGTGTACCTCTCCCCCTTGGCCCGATAGTTCTCCATCATCACCGCGACACTGCCCGCGTCATCCCGCCCGTAAAGATTGTGGAAATGCCCGCCGGACTCCGGGGCCTCGCTCTCCGGCCTCGTAGGATGCGGCCGGTAATCAGCGGTCTGCTCATCCACGTCGACCAGCTTCGGACTGGGAACAGGCCGGCCGAACTCGGCAAGCGCCGCGGACCGGCGCGCATGCATGGTTTCACGCTCACCGCCCTCCACAGCAGCGAGGTAATACACCAACCGCTCCCCCGGCGGATCAAAACGCCGCCGCCCCAGAGAAACCTGCTGGTCGACCGCGGCGACGCCGATACCCCGTCGGTCCCGGTCCCGGCGCTGGCTCCGGTCGGCCCCGAAGACGGCCTTGTCCTGCTTGCCGTCCTGGTCGTTCTCGTGGCTGCCGTCCTGGGGGGCTTCCGGACTGCTGTCATGCCGTGCGGTGGAAGCGGAACCGGTTTCGCTGTGATGAGCGGCGAAGTCCGCGGACAACACCGTGTCATGCGGCAGCGGGATGAACCTGATCCCGTTGTCGGCCGAATACAGGTCCTTGAAAGGGGTCTTCGGATCGATCGGGAGAACTTCGGTGAAGTTGCCTTCCTGCCCATCGAAAAAGTTGACCACGCCGTGGTCGTCGACGGATGCGAGCACGACGTGGCCGGTGTCACCGGCCTTCCGGGTGACCAATGCCTGGGTATAGTCGTTGACCGGGGACAGCAGAAACCGCGTGACCGGGTCTTTGTCGTAGAACGGGCCCATGGCCTTTCGGTTCGCCATCCGCTCCATACCGCGGAGCGACCACTTCCCGCTCGGGCCCGCGGTGAACATCTTCTTGTGTTCGATGGAATTCGCCAACTGAGCGTTGGCCGGCAAACAGTTGTTCTCCGACGCACCGCTTTCCCGCGTCGCCCGGTTCGCCCCCAGAACGTAGTGCCCGTATTCGGTGTCGTTCCGCAGGAACTCGCGCCCGGCCTCCTCGTTGGCGAAATCCCGTGCCGTGCGCACCGCTCCCGGCGGCACGGCCATGCTCGGGTCGTTCAGCAGATGCGAGTGGTACGGGTTGGCCGCGTTCGATGTCTGCTGGTTCGTCGTGGACGCGTGTTCATCGGACAGCGACTCGATGGCCTCCTGCTGCCCACCGTCGCGGTCGTTCCCGGCATGGCCCCCGCCGATGACGAAATTGCCCTGATCGGCGAGGACGCCGGAATCGCTGTCGCGGCGCCCGCCGCCAGGGGCGAGATCGGACTCGTCCCCACTTTCATAACCTTCATCGACGAACGAGTCCTTCACCGGGGCCACCGCCGGGACAGCACCCACCGACTGGTCCGCGACCGACACCCGGGCAGTCTCCCCCAACGTCTCCGGCACGTCCCGGACGAACGACACGTCCCCATCGTGCTGGGACTCGTCCCCGCTCACATAACCTTCATCGACGAACGAGCTTTCCACCGGCACCACCGGCTGTGCCAGCGCCACCTGCAGCTGCGGTTCACCGCTGCTCTTCGGCGATCCGGCCCTGCCGGACGTGGCCGAACTCGTCCGCTGATCGCTGCCGGAGGACACAGTGGACGGCGCGTCGCGCTGGGTCAGGGGCTGATTCCCGGTCGACGTCCCACCCGCCGGCGCTTCGTGAGACAGCTGCGTCGAAGGCCGGGACCGGCCGACCTGATCGCCCACGGCCGACTGGCCGGACTTGTCCCGGGACACGTCCTGGGTCGAGGTGTTAGGCGTGCCGGCGGGGTTCGCGGGTGCTTGCGAGTTGCCGGCCTGACCGGACGGCGTGGACGTGGCGCTCAGCGTCACCGACGGTTGCCCCAGCCCGGCCTGCTGACCGGACGGACGGAGCTGCGCAGACCCGTTCTCGCCCTGCTCCTGCTGATCCGCTCTCGGCTGGTCGCGCTCGAGCGACACCGAGTTCTGGTCGAGGCCGCGCTGACCAGCGTTCTGCTGACCAGACGTCGATTGTTCCGGCGACTGCTGCCCCTGGACCTGGCCGGGCGACTGCTGGTTCGGGGACTGCTGACCCGGAACCTGCTGGTTCGGGGACTGCTGGTTCGGGGACTGCTGGTTCGGGGACTGCTCGCTCCCCGGCTGCTGGGCGGGCGGCTGCTCGACGGGCGTGTGCCGCACCGGCGGCTGCTCGGCGGACGGTTGCTGGGCCTGGGGATTCTGGTCACCGACCACCGGATCCACGCCCTGCGGCACGTTACCCGGTGGCGTCGTCGTGTCGAAACCGGGCAAGCCCTGGTCCGAACCGACGTCCTGCGGCCCGCCGGTAACCGGCGGCTGCCCAGCCGGTTGCTCCACCGAAACCGGTCCGGTTTCGACGCCCGCAGGTGGCAGCGTTTCCCCGCCGACGCCCGGCGGCGGAGACCCCACCGGCGGAGCCGACACAGGCGGCGAAACCGAAGCGGGTGACGGAGAACCCGCAGGCGGAGCCGACACAGGTGGCGGGGAGCCCGCAGGCGGAGACCCCACAGGCGACACACCTGCGGGCGGCGGAACCGAACCAGGCGGCGGGGAGCCCGCAGGCTGCTCCGCGGCCGGAGGCTGGTACGCGGGCGGCGGTTCCTCGGCCGGGGGCTGGTACGCGGGCGGGGCCTGTTCGTTCCCCCACACCTCATTGGACGGTGGCGCCTCACCACGCGGCGAGTACGGGGGCGGCGGGACATCGGAAGGCTTCCCGTCCGGGGAATCCACAGGTGCCTTCGACTCGACCGGCGGATTCTTGGAGTCCGACCCCACCGGCGGCACCTTCGAATCCGACCCCACCGGCGGAACCTTCGAATCCGGCCCCCCACCGGGAGTGCCCTCCCCGCCGGGCAGACCCTTACCATCCGGGTCATAGGACAGCGGCGGCGGCTGGTCCGGGCCCCCGGCAGGCGAGTTGTTCGTGTTCCGGTTGTTCCGCCACTCACGCGACCTGATCTGCGCGTCCCTCTCGATCGTGCCCATCGTGACACTCGAGATATAGGTCTGGAACGGGTCGAAATTGCCGCCGACGAGCGTGATGACCATCCCCTCGGCCGGCAACTCCGAAGCGGCGTCGAGCTGCCCCGCCCCGATCGGCTTACGCACGAAATCGTCCGTGTGCCTGTTCAGCTTCGCCAGACGATGCAAGATCATAGCGTTGAACGCGGAATCGGCCCCCACAGCGCCCTCCAGCGCCATGCCCTTCACATCCCAGCCGTTCTTGCGATTACCGTTCGCCGTCGTGATCCCCTGGGGCAAGAATGCCTGGAAGAACTCCTCACCGAACTCCTGAACAGGCTCCCACGCCATCCGCAACTGCCCGGAGAGCGTCGTGGCCTGTTGCTTGGCCGTCGCGATGATCTGCGAGAGATGCCGACGCCCAGCCGCGATCCACGCCGGAATCGCCTCGAAGAACCCGCTCAGATAAAGCCCGAGGATCGTGGACGCGAAAAACGCCAGACCGATCAGGATGTCGTACTCGGCCTCCTCCCCGTTCAACCCGAACTCATCCACCATGTCCGCCGCGTACCGCAACGCCGCCGCACGCGCCAGAACCGGATCGGTCAACCCCCGAACATGATCACCGAACGCTTTCGCGGTCTCACCCTCAAGATTCGCCCGCACACCAGACGACAACGAATTGACATTGCTCATGGTGTTCACGTCAGCGTCCGCGTTGTCCCGCATCTCACGAGCCAACGCGTACATATCATTCGAGATCACCAACGGCGGCTTCTCGATCAGCGCAGTCAGCGAATAGTAAATAGGCGCCCAGACACCATCCCGGGGAATCTGGATCTCACCCATCACTCACCACACCATCCGATTCGGACTCACACCACCGACCACACCACCCACGCCCGGGCTATCAGCTACCTGCGGAAACGGAAGAAACCCGGCTCCCCATCACGCGGGAACTCCATGTAGACCTGGTCATCGAGCGACTTCCCGGGCTGCTGCGACCCGGGCTTCTCCGTGACCAGGAAGTGCCGCTCCCCGTCCTCGGTCGGGTAGGGCTTCGACCCGGACGGGTTGTTCGGGTTGTCGAGCGTCAGATCGCGGCCGTTCAGCGGCGTGATGTCGGAGTAGCCGTCGACGCCGATCCGCACCGCCCCGTTCGACAGTTCGGTGGCGCTGACGATGTGCTGCCCCTCGCCCAGCGGGTGGCCGTACACCATGGGCTGCTCGTTCTCCCGCAGAGCGCGCAGGCGCATCGCGGAGGTCATTTCCGGCTTGCGAACCTCCACGTCCTCCGGTTTGAGCCCGTTCAGCACGAATCCACGGTCGGAAACGGGCAGCTGCGGCTTGAGGCCCTCGTTCGCGCGCCCGCCGGCGGGAACGGCACGCTGCGACTTCACGAACGTCCCCTTTTCGGAAGGCTTGTTCGGCTCGACACCGCGGTTCGGCGCTAGCGCCTTCGAGGCCTTGGCCGCTACGTGGGCGGTCGAGCCCTTCAGCGGGACGTCCTTCTGAGCGGGAACGTTGTGACCCGTCGACTTCACGGGCACGTTGGACGTCGAACCCTTCAGCGGGATCTCCTTCTGGGCAGGAACGTTGTGACCCGTCGACTTCACGGGCACGTTGGACGTCGAACCCTTCAGCGGGACGTCCTTCTGAGGGGGAATGTTGTGACCCGTCGGCTTCTGGGAATCGCCGGAACCGTTCTCGCCCGCGGTCTTGAACTTGTGCGACAGCTGGTCGGCCTCGTCCCGCGACCCGCCGTACATCTTCCCGTTCTCGTACAGGCCGTCGCTGATGTAGCCCAACGATTTGGCCTGGTGTTCGACCCCGTTGAGGAACTTCTCCTGGCCGTCTTTGAAGTTCTGGAAGAACTCGCGGCCCTCGTCGTCGTCGCCGAAACTCGCCTGGTACCGGGCGCCGAGCTGAGCGGCCCGTTGCCGGAGCGCCAGCAACCGCGCCTGCACCGCTCCGTAACCCTCGCCGCTCTTGCTCAGGTTCTCCGGATCCACCCAGAACTGGTTCATGGTCCTCATTCCTCCGCTCACGCCCGTAGTCGAATCCGGCCCCGCTACTCTCCGGGGCGCACGAACCGCAAAACCCGTGCAAGGCCGCGAAAGCGCGGCGGGCAGGTCTCAGCGCCGGTTGAGCCGCTCCCTGAGAAGGGGCGGCAGCTTGGACTCGTCGGGGGCCAGCTTCTCGGCGCTGATCTCCCCGTTCAGCATGGCCTTCACGTCCAGCCCGGGCGGCATCATCGGCGTCATGATCTCCACGAGCTGGTCGTTCAGCTTGGCCCGGGCGTCGGCGATCGTGCGGATCACCAGCTCCGACAACTCGTTCTTCGCCAATCGGCGGTACGCGCTGGAAAGGAACTTCAGCTCGGTGATCACGCCCTGCGGGCCGACCGTGACCGACAGCTCGCGGCGCGGGGACACCGCGGTCGCCGAGGCCTCGCTGATCCGCCGCTGCGACTCGGCGAGGCCGGTGACCTGGCGTTCGTACTCCTCCCGCAACATCTCCACGTTGCGACGATCCACTTCGGACATTCGAGCCTCCTGAAAGCTTTCCGAATCAAGTCAACGGCATGAGAAGCCGCTCCTGGTCGACGCGGGCCGACCAGGAGTCCTCCGGGCACGAGGTCTGCCCGACCGCCACCTCAGCCGACCGAGGCCAGCCCACCGACCGCGGGCACGACCCGCGCCAGGCCCGCCAGGTCGGCGGCGGCCAGCGTGCGCGAAGCCGCCATCCTGGCCAGGTGCCGGGTGAGCTGGTGGACGCTGTGCACCGTGGTCTCCCCGGACGCCTCGATGTGCGCGCGCATCGCGGCGCGCACGTCGTCGGGCACCTCGTGGCCGCGTTCGCGCAGCTGCCGGACGGCGATGGCGGCCAGGTCCGCCACCGAGTACGCGTCGATCTCCCACCACTCCCCGAAGGAGTCGCGCAGCTGCGGCACGCGCCCGAGCAGGCGCTCCACGCCAGGGCGGGTGCCGGTCAGCACCACCACCGGATCGGCGGCGTGATAGCGCAATGCGACCAGCAGCGCCTCCGCCTCCTCCGGCTGGGGCTCGCCGTCCGCGTCGACGTCCACCACGAGGAGTCCGCCCTGCGCGTCCTGGAACGCCCTGTGCACCAAGGTTTCCGCCTGTCCCGGCCACGCCGGGCGCAGGTCCTCGGTGAGCGATGCGCGCACCACCTGGCCGATGCCGACCAGCCCCAGCTCGGCAAGCCCCTGGGCGTAGAGCCGGGCGAGTTCCCGCCTGCCGCTGCCCCTCGGCCCGGTCAGCACCGCGTTGCCGTGCTGGCCGATGGCCCGACGGTGATTCCTGCGCTCGCACAGCGAAACGAGCAACGCGGCGACCGACTGGCGCGGACCTTCGAGCCCGATCAGGTCGGACATCCGCCGCCACGCCCGGCTGGCCCGCACCGCCTCGGTGGGATCGGTGGCGGTGTCGCGGGACGCCGTCTCCTCGGCTGGCAGTTGTTCCAGCAGCGCGCTCTGCGGGGCGATGTCCGCCGCCGTCAGCCGGCTGAAGTCGGTGTCCCTGGCGGGCGGGCTCTGGGCGAGCCGGGATGCCTGGGTGCTGATCATCGACTCGAAGAGCTTGCGGGCGACGCGGCCATTGCCGAAGGTCTCCCCCTTCGGCACCCGGGTGAAGTACTCGGTCAGCTCCTCCACCGCGTCGTCGGTGAGCTCGTAGTAGTGCTTGCGGCAGAGGTTGGTCGTGATCGTGACCAGTTCTTCGACGCTGTAGTTAGGGAACTCGATGGTCCGGGTGAACCGGGAGGCCAGACCGGGGTTGGACTGGAGGAACTTCTCCATCAGCTCGGAGTAGCCGGCGACGATCACCACCAGCTCGTCGCGGTGGTCCTCCATCATCTTCATCAGCGCGTCCACGGCTTCCTGGCCGAAGTCCGGGCCGACGCCGCCGGTGCTGGCGGTCAGGGTGTACGCCTCGTCGATGAACAGCACCCCGCCGATCGCCTTGGTCACCAGCTCGGTCGTCTTGATGGCGGTGGACCCGATGTACTGCCCGACGAGGTCCGCGCGGGCGGCCTCGATCATGTGGCCGCTGGAGAGGATGCCGAGCTCGCCGAGCACCGCGCCGTAGAGCCGCGCGACCGTCGTCTTACCGGTGCCGGGCGGCCCGGCGAACACCAGGTGCCGGCTCATCGGCGGCATCGGCAGACCCATTTCCTGCCGCACCTGCGACATCCGGATCAGGTTGATCAGCCCGCGCACTTCCTGCTTGACGCCTTCCAGGCCGATGAGCGAGTCCAGCTCGGCGAGCGGGCCGTCGAGCACCGCGCCGCCCGCCTCGCGAAGGCTTGCATCACCCTGCCCGGCGGCGTCGGGTTCCGGCTGAGGCCCGTCGTTCCCGGTCGGCCGCGACGAGCTGCTCGCGGACTGGGTCACCAGGTTCTCCACCACGACCTGGCGGTCGTCCGACGGCCGCCGGATCGCCATGCCGCCGCTGTTCTTCACCACGCATTGGCTCAACCGCACCGGTTCGGTGGTCTCCAGGTGCGCGCCGTCGCCACCGCTGTCGATCAGTTCGCACTCCGCCAGCTCCGCGCGGGCGCCGTCGGCGACGCGGATGCCGTGCCCGCTCGCCCCGCGAATCCGGCAGCGGGTGCCGATGATCGAGCCGCCCCGGTCGACCCGGACGCCGTCCGAGGACACGTCGACGATCTCGGTGTCCCGCATCACGACCTCGGCGGAACCGGCCGCCAGCCCGCCGCCGCGCAGCATCGACGAAGTCAGCTCCGCGCGCCCGTTGCCGGTGAGCGCGACGGCCGATTCGGCGCCGGTGCTGATCGTGACGTCGGTGAGCTTCGCCTTCGCCGTCCCCGAAAGCTCCACCGCCGTGGCGGCGCCGGTCTCGATCGAGGCGTAGTCGAACTCGACCACGCCGCCGTCGACCAGCAGGCCGGCGCCTTCGGTCGCGTTGGCCCGGAAACCGGAGAAGTGCACCGATGCGGCCGTGGACAGCTGCGCGATCGCCTCGGTCGTCCCGCGCACGGAGGTCTTCTCGAACCTGGGCGAAGCTTCGCCGTCCACGATGAGCCCCACCGGGGAGTCCGCCAGGACGCACTCGATGAGCCTGGCCGCCGCCTGCCCCGTCACCTGCACCGCGTTGCGCCCGGCGCCGGTGAAGGTGCAGCCGCGCAGCACCGGTCGCGCGGTGCCCGAGATGTGCGCGGCCTGCACCGCGGCGCCGGAGAACGTGGATTCGGCGATGGTGATCGAGGAACCGCCGGTGAAGTAGAGATCGACGTTCGCGCCGTCCTGCACCGTGAGGTCGCTGACGTCGAGGCTGCCCTCCTGCTCCACGACGATCGCGGGCTTCGCGGCGGCGGTGATCACGCCCTGGCCGATGACGCACCGGCCGCGCCCGTTCACGCAGATGCCGTTGCCGACCGGTCGCTGGATCACGATCCGGCGCAGCGTCAGGGAACCGTCCTCGCCGACGACGGCGGCCGACGAGGCCACGTCGGCCACGACCGTGTCCTCCACGGTGCTCGGCGACGAGGAGGTGATCACGATCCCGGCGCCGCCCGTGTTGGTCACCTCGCACCCGCGCATGGCCAGCGATCCCGTGCCCCTCGTCAGCAGAGCCGCCCACGACGAGCCCGCCACCCAGCAGCCGTCGAGGGCGACCTCGCCGTGCCGCACGTCCACCGCCGCGACGGTGGCGTCATCGCAGGCCAGCCGCAGGCCCCGGAGCTGAACGCCGCCGGCGTCGACCACCAGCGCGCTGCCCTCTGCGGCGTGCACCTCCACCGTGCCGTCGCCGTCCTCGGCGGCGATGCTGACCATCCGGTTCACGACGAGGTTCTCCTCGTACCGGCCGGCGCGGACGCTGATCATCGCCCCGTCGGGGGCCGCCGCGAGGGCCGAGGCGATCGTGGGGTGCGCCCCCGCCCCATCTCCGCCCACCACCAGCAGTTCACGGTTCATCGCCCGTCATCCTCTCTCCGCCTGCCCTCTCCGCCGACGAGTCCCTGGGGCCCGGAACGAGCGGTGATTTCGCGCGAAATCGTCGTTCTCCAGGCGTGCGGGCTGGCGATTTCGCGCGAAATCGCCAGCTGGCCCCGCTTCACCGGCATGCCTGTCATCACCGCTGCACCAGCCCCGGCATCCAGCCGAACCGGCGGGTGGCGGACTCCCCCACCACGCCTCGGGGCTGGGCCGCCGACCAGCGTTCGACGCAGCGCCGCAGGGACGTGATCGCCAGCTCGTCCAGCGACCCCCGCGCGGCCACCCGCCCGGATTCGTCCACTTCGGACTCCGCGAGTTCGCGGAGGAGGATCCGGGCCCGCGTGCCGTCGGCTCCCGGCTCCGCCATTTCCAGGATCTTGAAACTGGTGCCGGGCACGAAGACGACGCGGTTGTCGACCTCGCCGGCGCCGCCCGGTTCGAGGAGCTTCGTGCGGCGGGCCGTCATCGACCACACCAGCACGTCGACCTCGCCCTGCTGGTCCGGGCTGGGCTCGGTCAGCGCGTGGATGAAGCTCCAGTCGGTCACGAGCCGCCGCTGCTCGTAGAGCTGCCACTGCTGCGGGGTCGGCGACGCCGTGAACGTGGTCGCGCCCCGGTGCGACGGCAGCCGGGTCAGCCCGGAGACCACGCAGCGGGCGAAGGGCACGTGCGGCCCGTTCTCGCCCGTCCGCAGGGCCTGGTCGATCGCCTCGCCGCGCTCCGAGAGGTGCAGCCGCACGGCGACGGCATCGGTCAACACGTCAGCGGACGACCGGCCGTCGGTGCCCTGGAAACCGGGGTGTTCCGAGAGGATCCGGGAGGTCGAGTGGGCCATGGTGTCGAAATCGCGGCTCAGCGTCCGGCGCAGCCAGGCGCGCTCCTCGGTGAGGCCGTGGTCGGCCACCAGCGCCGAAGCCGCGGGTTGCGGAGTCGGTTGGAGTCGCGGTTCGCCGGGCTCCTCCGGCGCTTCCGCGCGGCCGTCTCCTGCCTCGTCCGGTTCCGGAGCCGGGACGGGGTCTGGCACCGGGGTGGCGCTCGGCGCGGGCGGCTCCGGGGCCGACGGCGCGGTGACGGCCGGCCGTGGCGCGGGCGGTTCGCCGACGGTGGGAACCGGCGAGCTCTCCAAGCGGATCGTCATCGCCGAGGCCGGGCCGGTTTCGGGCCGCGGTTCGGTCGCGGGCGCTGCGGGTGTGGGTGCGGGCGGCGCCTCGGCACCGGCCGCTGACGCGGCGGGTGCGGGCGGGATCTCGGCAACGGCCACGGCGACGTCGTCGACCGGCGACCCGGTGTCGAGGGAAATCCCGGCATCGACCGGGATTTCGGCAACCGGGGTTCCGGCGACCGGGATTCCGGCGGCGACCGGAGTTCCGGCGACCGGGATTTCGGCGACCGGGCTCGCGACGACCGAGGGCACACCGGTGTCGGCGCGCACCGCGTCCAGCACCACGGGCAGCTGCACGGTGTCGGTCACCGACGAGTTACCGGCCGCCCGCCCGGACGGCTGCTCTGCCTCGACGACCAGCTCGCCCTGCGCGGGACCGGCGATGCGGACCTCCGCCCGGCCCACTTCCGAGGCGGGCACGATCCGGCACCGCACCCGGGTGGCGGGGTCCAGCCGGGCCAGCACGTCCTGGGCGAGCAGTCGCATGCGCTCGGCGCGCTTCTCGTCGGTGGCGTCGAAGGCCAGGATGTTGACGTCGGCGCGCCCCGGCTCGGCGCGCACCGCCGCCGCGTTCTGCGCGCCCTCCGGCGGGCGCACCCACAGGCCGGACTGCACGACCTCCAGCACCGCGTCGGGCGTGTACCAGTACACCGCCGGTGCGACCTGTTCCACCCCGACGACCGGGATGCGGTGCGACAGCAGCGCGGGGGTCTCCCGGAACGCCGGGTCCGTCCTCGGCAGGTACCCGACCTCGCGGGCGAAGGCGTGCCAGCCGAGCCCGCCGTCCGCGCACACCGTGTAGATGTCCGGGGTCGTCGTCGAGCCGACCGGCATTCCCGTGTAGCAGACGACCCGGCTTCCGAGCAGGTCCGCGAGCGCCTGCCCGAGCGTGCCGCCCTGCGGCAGCCGGACGGGGCCGTACTGCACGAAGCGGACCTTCTCCCGGATCTGGTCGTCGAGCTGCCGCCAGAACCGGCTCACGTCGTCGAGCGAGAGCGGCGGCGTGCCCGGGCAACCGAGCACGGCGGTGAGCACGTCCGGCTGGCAGGGCATGCTGCTCACCAGCCGCGACCAGTGCTCGCCCGACTCGGTGTCGCGGGCGGCGGCGTGGATCCACACCCCGCCGGGGATCGGGTCGGCCATGCCGACGGCGCTGGTGGGCAGGGGGTCGGTGGCGCCGGAATCCCAGGAGGGCCGGGGAAAGCGCTTCGCCTCCCACTCCGGCGGCCGGCCCGGCCGGAACCGGACCCAGCCGCTGCCCTTGCCGGAATGGACGAACAACGTCCCGCCCACGCCCGGGAAGATCGCCCCGTCCGGGGCCACCACGGTGCGCCCGATGCGCTCCGACAGCCACTGGCCGGTCAGCGCGGTGGCCTCCCGGGGGCGGCCGCCGAGGATGAGCCGGACTCCACGGCGCCGCCGCGGCAGCAGCTCGGCGACGGAATCCCAGGCCGAGACCGGGACGCCGACGGGCAGGTCGACGACCACCATCTCGTGCTCGTCGTCGGGGGCCACGGACATGGCCAGCGCCTGCGCCTCCGGGGTCATCCGCTGCTCCGGGCACACCACGAGCACGTTGCCGACGGTGTGCCTGGCGAGCGCGAGCTCCGGCACGCCGCGGCGACGCCGGTTCAGCGGGGACAACGAGGACCGTGCGGCCATCACTTTCATCCCTTCCTGGTCGCGCCGACCGCGGCCTGGCTCAGCGCCGGGCCGCTCGGCACGATGGCGAGCAGATCGTTCGCGATGGGCCGCACCGGCACCCCGGCGTAGCCCAGCGCCCGCATCGAGTCGTCGTCCGGCAGCAGGTACTTGCTGTCGCCGGTGATGAGGTAGCGGTCGGGAACGCGCTGGCCGGGCGGGATCGGCAGCGCCGCCACCACCACGCCGGTTCCCGGTCGCATGTGGACACCGCCCGCGGCGGCGCCCGGATCCGCGAAGACCACCTCGCTGGCGATCCGCGGCCCGGCGGGAACCTGCCGGAGGCAGATCGCGGCCGCGCCGTGGTCCTGCCACCGGGCTCCGCTGAGGTCGGGGAGCCTGCCGAGGAGCGACCGGTCGGCCGAGCGCGGCGCCGAGGCGACGGCCGCCGGGTCGATCCGGGCCGGTTCCGGTGTGCCGGGAGCGACTTCCAGCAGCATGAACTCGGTCCGGCTGATCGGCGCCAGGCCCTCGCGGCGAAGCACGAACATCTGCACGTCGCCGTTCGCGGAGCGCTGCTCGAAGAGCTGGCCCACCCGGTACGCCTTGCCGCCGATCGAGGGTCCCGAGGTGCCGCTGCCGTCGATCTGCGCCGACGCGAGCACGGGACCGTCCGGCAGCGCATCGAGCCACGGCTGCGGCGCCGGCACGGGCCGTGCGGCCGCCATGCCCAGCGCGATGGGCACGGTCGGCTCGGCCACGCGGTGCTTCGCGCCGCCCCAGAGCACGTACTGCGTGCCCTCCGGCGACTGCACGAGCACGTACCGGTCCGGGGGCAGCGGCGCGGCGGGAGCGGCGGGATCGAAGTTCAGGGTCAGTTCCGGCGAGCCGGGTGCGACAGCGCCGGCCGAGCCCGGCAGGCAGGTCAGCCAGTGCGAACCGACCAGGTCCTGCGTCGCCGGCAAGATCTGCGGCGCGTTCGGGATGCCCAGCGGCGCGCCGCGCGGCGCGTCCGCCAAGGACGCCTGGGAAAGCAACGTCACCTTGCCGCCTGCGGTCGGTCCCTGCAGCAGCTTCGCCGAGGCGTAGTTCAGCGTCGGGTGCAGCACGCCGTCCACGTTGACGTAGCGGGTGCCGGTCTCCTTCTCCACGACGATCGCGCCCTGCGCCCGCCAGGATTTGTTACCGCCGGGGACGAGCCACCCGAAGATGCCGAAGCCGACGGCGATCAGCAATGCCAGCACCAGTCCGATGTAGATGCCGACCGCGGCCCGCCGGGCGGGCACCTCGGCGCTGGCGGGATCGCCGAGCACCAGGGCGGAACTCATCCGGCCCATCAGGAACTGGTAGGCGTGCACGTGGTCTCGCTGGGTCTGCATGGTCCGCCCCTCACCCGGCCAGTCCGCGCGCCCAGGCGTACACGCCGAGCAGCTGGAGCAGCAGCGGTACCACCGCGAGCGCGGTGCAGGTGTCGAAGATGTTCGCCAGGTGTCCCCAGATCGGCAGCATCCGCCGCGTCTCGGGCCGCAGCGTGGCCTTGACCAAGGCGAACAGCACCAGCAGCAGCCCGACCAGCAGGACCGTGCGCCACCCCGGCGAGAACTCCCGCGCGAAGTGGAGGACCACCAGGCCCAGGCCGAACGTGCCCGCCGCGGCTAGCGAAACCCGTTGCCAGACACCGAGGAAGTTGCGGGCGCGCAGCAGCACCGCGCAGGCCAGCAGGCTCACCATGGTCCACGAGATCCAGCCCGGCTCGGCCAGGATGAACGGGAACGCCCCGACGAAGACGGTCGCGGCGACGACCATCGCCACGCTGATGTACCGGTCCGCCGCCGCGGTCCGGGCGAACACGTCGTCGGCGGGCGCGGGATCGATGTCCTGCTGGAGGTCGTCGGCGTTGCGCGGCAGCTGCGGCCCGCGCAGGTAAGCGGCCCGGATGGTCAGCTTCGGCACGAAGACGACCACGCCGAACAGCACGGTGGCCAGGACCCCGGCGACCTGGCCGACCGTCAGGCCGAATCCCGCGCCCAGCCAGACACCGCCGATCACCGCCGCCGCCACCAGCAGCATCGTGACGAACGGCGCGTACGGGATCCCGTCGGCGGCGAACCGCCGCAACACCAGCAGGATGGCGGCGGCGACGGCCGTTCCCGCCGCGCCGACCACGATTCCCGTGGGCGTCGGTGCCGCTGCGCCGGGCACGCCGTCGGCCGCGATCAGCCCGGCGAGTCCCGCGAACGCGCAGCCCACCAGCCCGGTCAGCCTGGTCAGCCCGAGGTCGTCCAGCTTCTTGGCGACCGGCGCGGCGGCGGCCACGAAGACCACGCCCAGCCCGAGCGCGAAGCCGGCGTGCAGCTCCGTCGGTCCCGGGCCGAGCAGGACCAGCCCGATCACCGCGGCCACCGCGGCCGACAGGGTGGTGAACAGGACGCGGCCGTGTGCGTGCTTCCAGCGGTCCTTGCGCTGCCCGACGGAGGTCGCGATGCCGTCGGCCAGGTCGTCGAAGTCCAGCTCGGGCAGCGGATCGTCGGCGGGCCGCAGGTGCAGCTGCTCGCCCTCCAGCCAGTCCAGCGTCTCCGGGGTGCCCGACGGGTCCAGCGGCGCCCCGCCGAGCCGCTGCAGCACCCACGACCCCTGCTCGCCGCCCTGCGGCTGCTTCCGGGTGTGGCTGAGCAGCACCGGCAGGAGATCGGCAACGGTGGTCGAGACGGGCACGGCGAGGTCGGCCTTGCCGTCGGGCCCGAACACCGTGATCCTGCACAGCTCAGCAGCTCTGGTCATGAGCCATTCCTCCTGGGATGAAGCTTTCGTCGACTCGGCTCGCGCAGCGGTCGTCGCGCGCGGAGGGGAATCCCACTGCGGTCCCCTACAAGCCGGCCGGTGAGGCGGTGGTGGTCGAATCAGCGGTCACGAGACCGGTCTGGATGAGGCCGACGCCCCGGCGGGTGACCAGTTGGGCGCGCCCCGGCGGCAGCTTGCGCGGCGCGGCCTCGCCGAGGAACTTCCCCTCTTCCTTGGGGTAGGACAGCAGCACGCCGGGCGTGCCGAGCTCCCAGAGCCTGCGCAGCACCGGGTCCATCATCGAGCGCATCGCGCCCGAGGTGCTCCGGGCGATGATCAGGTGGAGTCCGATGTGGACGCCCTGCGGGATCATCGGCAGCAGCGGTTCCAGCGCCGAGCTGACGCCGCCCCGGCCGAGCAGTTCGTAGTCGTCCACGACCAGGAACAGCTCCGGGCCTTCCCACCAGTCGCGCTTGCGCAGCCGCTCCGAGGAGATGTCCTGGCCCGGCACCCGCTTGGTCATCGACCCGAGCGCCTGCTCGGCGAGCTGGAAGAGGGTGTCGGAGCTGAAGCCGAAGCCGACGCCGTACTCGGCGGGCACCTCCTGGTCGAGGTCCCGGCGCACGTCGCCCAGCACGATCTTGGCCTCGTCGGGGCCGTACCGCTGCCGGATCGAGCGCAGCGCCAGGCGCAGCAGGTTGGTCTTGCCGGTCGCGCTGTCGCCGAAGACCATCAGGTGCGGGTGGACGAAGAAGTCGTGCCACACCGGCTCCAGCCGCTGCTCGTCGTAGCCGAGGCACATCCGGAATTCCCGTTCCGGCGCGGGCAGTTCTCCCGCGTCGAGGTGGGTCGGCAGCATTCGCACCGGCGGCGCGCCGCGGCCGGGCCAGAACGCCTGCATCTCCTCCGCGACGCCCTTGGTCGCGTCGGCCAGGTCCTCGACCCCGGAGGTGCCGTCCAGGCGCGGCAGCGCCGAGATGAAGTGGAACCCCTTCGCCGTCATCCCGCGCCCCGGCTGGTTCGGCACGGTGGCCGCCTTGCGGGAGCCGACCTCGGACTCCATCGAGTCGCCGAGGCGCAGCTCGAACTTGGTGCCCAGCAGGTCGCGCAGCCACGGGCGGATCTCCGACCAGCGGGTGGCGCTGAGCACCACGTGGATGCCGAAGGAAAGTCCCCGGGAGGCGAGTTCGCCGATCTTCGTCTCCACGTCGGCGAAGTCCTGCTTGACCGTGAACCAGCCGTCCACGACGAGGAAGACGTGACCGAATGGGTCGTCGATCTCGCCCCGCGAGCGGGCCCGCAGGTACGCCGAGATCGATTCGAACCCGTGCTCGGCGAACAGGGCTTCGCGGCGTTCCAGCAGCTGGGTCAGCTCCGCGATGGTTCGCACCACCCGGTCGTGCTCCATCCTGGTCGCCACCGAGCCGACGTGCGGCAGGCCGGACACCGACATGATCCCGCCGCCGCCGAAGTCCAGGCAGTAGAACTGGACCTCTTCCGGCGTGTTGGTCAGCGCGAGCCCCAGCACCAGGGTCCGCAGCAGCGTCGACTTCCCGCTCTGCGGCGCGCCGGCGACGCCGAGGTGCCCGTCGGCCCCGCCGAGATCGGCGACCAGCAGGTCCCGCAGCTGCTCGAAGGGCCGGTCGACGACGCCGACCGGAACCCGCAGCACGCCCCGGCTGCCGGGGTCGTCGACGGTCATCCCGCGGGCGGGGTCCGGCACCACGGTGGGCAGCAGCGTGTCCAGGCTCGGCGCCTCGGACAGCGGCGGCAGCCAGACCTGGCGGGCCGGCGGGCCGCTGCCCGCCAGGCGCCCGATGATGACGTCGACGAGCGAGGGAACGTCCTCTGTGGACTCTGCCTCGGGCTGTTCCTCCGGCTCCTCGGTGGAATCCGGTTCCTCATCGACGGGCCGGAGGGCGTGCAGGCTCGGGTACGGCTGCGTGCGGAACGAGACGACCTCGGAGAACGCCCGGTTCGCCGTGGCGGCGACCGGGCCGTCGCTCGGCGGGCACGGCCCGGAGACGTAGGCGCCCTTGAAGCGGACCAGCGTCGTGGTGTCGATCTTCAGGTAGCCGTTGCCCGGATCGGACGGCAGCTCGTACGCCTTCGCCGCGCCGATGACCGCCCGCGACTCCATCGAGGAGAAGGTGCGCAGCGCGATCCGGTACGACAGGTGCCCTTCGACGCGGTGGATCCGGCCTTCCTCAAGGCGCTGGGACGCGAGCAGCAGGTGCACCCCGAGGCTTCGGCCGAGCCGCCCGATGGACACGAACAGGTCCATGAACTCGGACTTGTTGGCCAGCAGCTCGGAGAACTCGTCGACGACGATCAGCAGGTCCGGGAACGGCACCAGCTGCGCGCCGCCCCCACGGGCCTTCTCGTACTCGAACGACGAGGAGAAACCGCTCGCCCGCAGCAGTTCCTGCCGCCGCACGAGCTCCCCGTTGAGCGCGTCCTGCATCCGGTCGACCAGCGGCAGCTCGTCGGCGAGGTTGGTGATCATCGCCGAGGTGTGCGGCAGCCGGTCCATCCCGAGGAACGTCGCGCCGCCCTTGAAGTCGACCAGCACCAGGTTCAGGATCTCGGACGAGTGGGTCGCGGCGAGGCCGGTCACGAGGGTGCGCAGCAGCTCGCTCTTGCCGGAACCGGTGGCGCCGATCAGCATGCCGTGCGGCCCCATCCCGCCCTGGGCGGGTTCCTTCAGGTCGAGGTCGACGACCTCGCCGTCCTCGGTGACGCCGATGGGCACCTGAAGGCGGGCCCGCTGCGCGGAGCGGGGCCGCCACAGCGCGGGCACGTCGAACGTGCGCGGGTCGCGGATGCCCAGCAGGCTGGTGAGCTCGAAGTCGTTCTCCAGCGGCTGGTCGACGACGTCGACCGAGCCGCTCGTCCGCTTCGGCGCGAGCAGCCTGGCCAGCGACTCGATCTGCGCCAGGCTCAGCTCGTCGCGCTGCGCGGACCCCGTGGCGTCCCCCGCCGGGAACTCCACCGCGTCGTCCTCCGCCGTCAGGCGGAGCACTTTCGGCCCGCCCGGCATCTTGCCGGTGAGGTCCAGCAGCACCACGTTGCGCAGCCCGCCGTCGAGCAACCGGGAGGACTCGGGGATGTCCGCCTGGTGCGCCACCACCACGATGAACGGCTCGACGACGCCCGGCCGGCTGCCCGGATCGTGGTCCGGCCGGTCGGTGATGTCGGGGCCGAACACGTCCAGCAGCTCGTCGTGGTCGCAGGCGAACAGCCGCAGCGGGCCCGCCGGGTCCTGCATCGCCGGGTGCGCGTTGTGCGGCAACCACTTGACCCAGTCCCATTCCGGCTGCCCCGTCTCGTCGGTCAGCACGGCCACCCGGAGCTCGTCCGGCGAGTGGAAGGTGACCAGCTGGCCGAGGATGGCGCGGGCCAGCCCCACCGCCGATTCCTGGGAACCGGCGAACTCCACGCTGGTGAAGCTGCGCAGGCCGACCGAGATGGGGATGCCCGACACCGTCCGGTACGCCTCCCGGAAGCGGCGCAGCGAGACCGCGGCGAGCGGTTCGAGGTCCTCGATCGGCTTCGTCGACGGCGCCGTGTACTCCACCGCCGCGGCCAGGGTGCCCAACCCGATCCGGGCCCGGCCGAAGTCGGTGTCGTTCGCCCGCCGTTCCCACAGCCTCGGCCCGCTCGCCACCGACCAGAGCCAGGACGGCTCGGGGTGGTTCCACACGACCGCCCGCCGCTGCTGATCCGCGGCTTCCCGCGCCTTCTCGCGCAATTGCGCGATGTAGCGCAGGAAGTCGCGACGCTCGGACCTCATCTTGACCTTGCGCTCCGCGCCGGCACGCCCGATCTGGCTCAGGCCCATGATCAGCATGCCCACGCCCATGATGCCGCCCATCATGTACATCGCGGGCGACCTGCTGGACGACGCGAACATCATGACCATCGCCGCCGAGCCGATGCCCATCGGCAGGAACATGGCCGCCGAGCGGAAGTCGAGCGCCGCGGGCTCCGCCATCACCGGCGGCTCCTGCAGCTCGACCTCGCCCTCGGGCATCTCCGGCCCGGCGACCCGTGGCGGGCGCTTCACCGTGATGGTGCTCATGGGTGTGCCTCATTTGCGGTCGGCGAGTGCGGAATCTCCCCTATCCGATCACTCCGGAGGGCGGCGTGGCCGGTCCTGCGCCCCAGGCAGAGTTATCCCTCACGAGCAGGTCCGCGCTGGACCGCTCCTTCTTCTCGTCCTCCTCCTCGGCTTCCGCCGCGGCCTCCGCTTCGGCCTGGGCCTGCTTCTCGGCCCGCATGGCGGCCACTTCCTCCGGGCTCAGCGTCGGGCCGCCGCACATCAGCGGCTGCTCGTCCTCGACCGGTTTCCCGTTCCCCTCGGCCCACTTCGCGCTTCGCCAGGTGGCGTAGCCGTCGCCGGCCGACGGCGCGCCGGTCCACGGCTTGCTGTCCCGCAGCGCGTGGTCCGGCGCGGGCCGGTCGCGCTCCGAATCCTCGGGGCGCACGGCCACCGGGAACGGCACCAGCCACGGCAGGCCGTCGCTGGGCACGTCCCACGCGCTGGTGTCCTGCTGCGTCGCGTCGCGCCTGACGACCGGCACGTGGTCCTCCGGAGTTTCCGCCGGGTTCCCGGGACCGGCCGTGTCCTCGTCGGGCCGACCGGCGGCGACCGAGTCGGCCGGATCGGCAGGCGCCTCGGGTTCGGGTCCGACGCTCTTCCAAGGCTTTTCGCCGGCGTCCAGCAGATCCGAGGAATCCGGGCGCTCCGCACCCGAACCCTGGCCACCGGCACCCGGAGGCACGATCGGCGGAACCAACGGCATCCCACCGGGCACCTGCTGCCCGTTCTGCGGCGTGCTCTCGCCCGGCGACCAGTCCTGCGGGCCCGACGCACGCGGAACGCCTTCGAGCGGCATTGCCGCGTCGAGCGGAAGCGCCGGAGTCTCCACATTGGCCGGTGGTAGGCCGAGGCCCGGGCCGCCCGGAACGGCACCATCCGGTGCTTCCGGTTCACCCGCGTTCGGACCGGTGCTCTCCCAAGGCTTCTCACCTGCATCCAGCAGGCCCGAGGCATCCGGGCGCTCCGCGTTGGAACCCTGACCACCACCGGCACCCGGAGGCATCATCGGCGGAACCATCGGCATCCCACCGGGAACCTGCTGCCCGTTCTGCGGCAAGCCCTGACCCGGCGACCAGTCCTGCGGACCCGCCACCGGCGGAACGCCTTCGGGCGGCGCCTCCGGCTCGCCCACGTTCGGACCGGCACTCTCCCAAGGCTTCTCACCTGCGTCCAGGAGCCCCGAGGCATCCGGGCGCTCCGCGTTGGAACCCTGACCACCACCGGCACCCGGAGGCATCATCGGCGGAACCATCGGCATCCCACCAGGACCCTGCTGCCCACCAGGCGGAACGTCCAGTCCCACGCCGCCGGGGTCGGCGCCCTGCGGCGCTTCCGGCAGCCCGAGTCCCGGCGGGTTCTCGCCCCAGGGCTGTTCGCCGGCGTCCAGCAGACCCGAGGCGTCCGGGCGCTCCGCACCCGAACCCTGACCACCACCGGCGCCCGGAGGCATCATCGGCGGCATCATCGGCATGCCGCCGCGATCCTGCTGCCCGCCCGGCGGAACCTGCCCGCCCGGAGGAGGCGACCAGTCCTGCGGGTTCGACACCGGCGGCGGAGTGCCGATGCCGCCCGGCGGCGGCGTCGAGCCCGGCGGTGACCCCACTGGTGGCGGCGTCGAGCCCACTGGAGGCGGCGGACCCACCGGCGGTGACCCCACTGGTGGCGGCTTGGAGCCCGGCGGTGGCCCCACGGGTGGCGGCTTCGAGCCGGGCGGCGGAACCTCGCCAGGTCCCCCGTTCTGGTTGTCCTTCGGCGGGCTCTGGCCGGGCGGCGGGCTCACCGGAGGCGGCGGACCCACCGGCGGCGGCTTCGAGCCGGGAGGTGGTTGCGAACCAGGAGGCGGCGCCGAGCCCGGCGGCGGGCCCACCGGAGGCGGCGGACCCGGCGGCGGCTTCGACCCCGGTGGCGGAATTTCGTTGAACTGTCCGCCCTTCTGGTTGCTCTTCGGCTGGTTCTGGCCGGGCGGCGGGCCCACCGGAGGCGGCGGACCCACCGGCGGCGGCGAACCCGGCGGCGGCTTCGAACCTGGAGGCGGACCCACGGGCGGCGGCTGCGAACCCGGCGGCGGCGGACTCTTCTGCGGCGGGCTCTGCGGCGGCGGTGGGCTCTTCGGCGGCGGCGGAGAACCCGGCGGCGGCTTCTGCGGCGGCGGTGGCGGTGGACTCTTCGGCGGCGGCGGTGGACCCTTCGGCGGCGGCGGCGGACCCTTCGGCGGAGGAGGCGGCGGCGGGCCGCCCTTCTTGTCGATGGGCGGCGGCTTCTCGCCGTTTCCGCCCGGCGGCACCGGCGTCGTGGTCCGGACTTGGTCGACGGTGACGCCGTAGTTGTCCGCGAGCTTCTTGATGGGCTTCTGCATCTCGATGTTCATGGCCTTGACGACTTCTTCGTCCTGGCTGACCCTGACCAAGCCGTTGTCCATCACGTCCGCCACGCCGCGCCATCTCGCCACCTGGGCGTAGTGCTGGTCGATCTGGTTCACCGCGTCGCGGGCCCAGGCCAGCCAACGGCCGTTGTCGTACAGCTTCGACGGGACCGGGTGCACCGTGTCCGGGCCGCCCAGCCGGTCGGCGTTGTCCTTGATGTTGTTGGCCAGGGTCTGGATCTTGGCCAGGAACACGCCGGCCGCCTGGCCCTTCCAGGAGCCGTGCTCCCCGGCGACCGCGTTCGCCTGGGCCTCCAGGTTCTTGGCGACAGCGTGCATGGTCTCCTGGATGTGCAGGAAAGCATTGCCCGCCGCGTACAGGGTGTTGGGATCGACCTCGTGCCAAGCCTGTTCCCACAGGGCGTCGCTCGACAGGGCGGCACCGCCCCACAGCGCGGCCTTGATCTGCTTCCAATCCCAGCCTCTGAAATCCTCGTCCTTTCCGTCTTGGTAGGGCGCCTTGTGGTTGATGAACACCGCGTGCTCGTCGATTTCGTCCTTCCGGAAGACGTCCGCGTCGTAATCGCCGAACTTCAGCCTTTCGTTCTCTTCCGACTCAGCCATCGACCCTCACGCTCCCTAGAACACCAAACCAAGATCAGAATTCAGCGCCCGTACGCCACCGGCAGGCCCCGCCACGGCCCGGCCGGCACGGCAGAACCGCCGTCCACCACCGGCACCGGGCCCGCTACTTCGAGCGCGAGCTCGAGTCGATGAAGCCGAACGAGTCCCGCATCACCTTGTTGAGCTTGTCGGTGGTGAGCTTGTTCAGCTCTTCGGTGCTGTCGTAGTCGACGATCAGCTTCCGGACCTCGTCCCGGACGTTCGCCAGCGCGATGTCCAGCCCGTCCATGTAGTTGCGCACGTTGCTCTTCAGGCCGGGATCCTTCTCACCGGTGCCCATGATCTTGTCCCGCAGCTTGAAGGCGACGTTGAATCCGCCGGGCAGGACGTTCACCTCGTCGGTCTTCTTCTTGGACTTGCCGATCATGACGCGCAGTGCTTCCACATTGTCGGCGAACACCGCGAGGGCCTTGGTGTTGACGCTGATGACACCGTCGCCGCCCTTCTTCTTGTCGCCGCCATCGCCCGGCACCTTGGGAACGTCGCCCACCGGGGTCTTCTCGGTTCCCGGAATGTCGGAGGGGCCGTCCTTGTGGTAGTCCTTCCCGTCCTGCGGGCCGTCGTCCCAGTCCGGCGGGGGGATGTCCTCCGCCTTGGTTTCGTCGTTGAAGATCGGGTCGTTCTCGTGCTTCTCGTTGACGTCGAGGTACTTCTTCCACGCTGCGTCGGTCTCCGAGAACCCGCCCGACGAGTCCGGGCTGAGCGCGACCATGCTCCCGTACGCGTGCAGGTACTTCCGGTCCTGCTCCGTGAGCCAGCCGTGCTCGACGTAGGCGTCGATCTTCGACCAGTCGGCGACCTTGGTGTCCTTCCAGGCGTCGCTCGCCAGGAAGTAGTCGAGACCTTTCAATTCTTCGGCCATTGCGAACCTCCCTTTCTTCAGGACCTGCCGCGGATCTCAGCCGCGAACGGCCGCCGGAGAAGTCCGAACCCTCCCCGGCGGCCGAACCGCGGATCGCGGCAGGTCAGCGGCTGCCGTCCCAGATCTGCTTGGCCCGCTGCTCGGTGGTGCCGTAGTTGTCCGAGATGGAGAGCAGGGTCTGCCGACCCGACTCCAGGTAGACCGGCATCTGGTCGGCCTGCTGGTTCCATTCCAATTTGGCCGCCCGGTAGGCTTCCTGGGCGACACCGGACCAGTCCGCGAGGGTCCGCTCGACCTGGGCTTCCATATCTGCGAGCGCGCTTTTGACGCGGCCGTTGACCGCGTTCATCTCGTCGAGGGTCATGTCCGCGACGTTGAAGTCGAACCTGTAGTCGGACAATCTCTTCTCCTTACGATTCGGGAGGGATGTGCGTCAGACGCCGGGCAGGGCGCTGGCGAAGGACTGGGCGGTGTTTGCCGCGTCGTCCTCGGACGCCACGTAGTCCTTCGTGTTGACGCCCATCACGTCCATCATGTTGATCAGCTTGTTGATGATCGTCTGGAACGAGCGCTCCCAGTTGTCCATGGCGGCGTTGAAGTTGTTGGACGCGGTACCGGTCCAGCTGCCCTGGAGGCTCGCCATCATCGAGTTGACGCGCCCCAATTCCTGGGTGAACTCGGTGGCCCGGTCGCTGAAAATCTGCGCAGCCTGCTGCATTCCCGGCTGCGACGTCTGCACCTGCGGAAAGTTTGCCATTCAGGAACTCCTCCGGTCTCTGTAGGACCCGCGGTCACGCGCCGGACCGGCCGACTCGCGGGCGCGGGCACCTGTCAAGTCTTCCGCCGGGTTCGCCGCGCGCCCAGCCGATCCGATGCTCCCCTTCCCGAAAGGCTGGCAGCCTTGCCCGTTCCGGCACGCCGGGGTTTTCCAGATCACCTCAAGCCCGCGAACGGGCAAAACCCGAGGCCACCGACGGCAATCCGACGGCCGGCCTGCGTTTCCGCGGGGCCGTTTCAGATCCGTGCGCGAGCCCGTGTGGGACGCGGCCGCCCGGGGCACAGGGCGGCGCGAGGTACCGGGCGCCTTGGGATGAGCCCGGAGCCATTCTGGAGCGACCTCTAGCCCGCACCACAGGCACTCGAGGGCCTGACATCGTCCGACCACAATGCTCGCCGGCGGGTTCGCAGACGCCGGCGCGAAGAATTACGAATAGGGCATTCCGGTATCGCGCAACATTTTCGCGGAGCCGGATTCACCGGGACTGCGCGGGTGCAGTTCCGAACGGAACTGCACGCCGAGCAGCGTTGCACCCGCGGCGGGGCGCGTCATTTCGTGGGGAAGACCCCGCCGAGGTCGCTCTCCCAGCCCACCCACGGGCCGCTGGCGGGGATCGCCTGGTAGGTCTGCTCCATGCCGCCCCGCTTGCTGATCCCGTAGACGGCCAACCTGCCCTGCGAATCCTGGGCCGAGGACACCAGCTTGGCGATGCTGCCACCGTGGTCGTGCCACTCGCTCCACAATGCGCGATCCGGCAGCTGGAAGATCTCCTGCACGGTGCCGCTGACGGTCAACACGTGCACGACCACGCAGCCCTTGGGATCCGCGACGGCCAGCGGTCGCCCCGTCAGCTGGCCGCCCCGGCTCTGCCAGCCCCGCCAGGTGTCCGACGCAGCGCTCAGCTCGACGTTGTCGAGCAGCGAGCCGTCCACAGTGAGCGAGAAGACCCGCAGGCTGCCCTGGTCGTCCATGGCCACCGCGGGAGGCCCGGTCGTGGCGCCGCCCAGGCTTCGCGGGGCGTTCCACTCGTCGACGGCGGGCCCGGCCTGCGCGATCGTCCGCAGCTGACGGTCCGGTCCGGCCGCGAAGATGCGCAACTTCCCCTTGGAATCCCGGAAGAGCGCGGGATCGTGGGCCGCCGGCATCGGAAGGCTCCGCCACTCGGTCCAGGTGCTGCCCCCGGGCTTGGTCTGCTGGGCCGTCCACAGCGACCCGTCGGCGGCCCGGGCCACCACGACCAGCTTGCCCACGGCGTCCTGCGCCACGGCGGGCATTCCGACGAGGTTCGTGCCGCCCAGCACGCGCCAGTTCGCCACCGCGCCGGTACTCGGCTTCGCCTGGTAGTTCTCCATCAGGGCACCGTTGGTGCCGATGGCGAAGGCCACCAGCTCGCCATCGGCGTTCGTCGCGATGACCGGGTCCCCCGCGGCGCTTCCGCCCAGGTTGACCCACCCGGTGGTGACCGATCCCGAGGACGGGGCGGACTGGGTGCTGCTCAGCACCTCGTGGTTCTGCCCCCTCGCCACCACCACCAGCCGACCCTCCTTGTCCAGGCGGGCCGATGTCGCGGGCAGCGAGGAGATCTGCGTCGGCTGCGCCGCGTACGTTCCCGTCTCGAAGGGGAGCTGCATGCCTGCGGGGTCGTCCGTGTTGATCCAGGGCGGGCGCTCCCCGCCCAAGGCCTGGCTGAACACCACGACCGGGGCCGCGATCAGCACCAGCCCGCCGAGACCGGCCAGCACCAGCAGTTTCTGGTCCCTGCGCCGATCCACCCTCTTGATGGGCATGGTCGGCTGGTCGTACGGGGAGAACCCCTGATTCGCACCGGATTCGGCAGGTTTCGACGAGCCGCGGTTGCCGGACGGGTGATCCGATCGGCCGCCAGCCGAGAACAAACGCACCTGCCACCCCCATCCCTGTCAAGAGGCCATCGCTGATTCCCACACTATCGGGAATGACCTTGGGGCAGAATGCACCCCCGCGCACCGACTTGGTGTACAGACGTACATGATTTCAGCACCCCGGAGCGCACCCGCTGCCCGGCGCGGCTGGGCCGGAAAACGACTGCGCCGTTGCCGCGGTTCGCGGCAACGGCGCAGTTCGGCCTTCGACCGGCCCCTGTCAGAAGGGGTAGAAGCTCGGCCCGTCGACGGTGGCGATGTTCAGGCCCGCACGACCGTCGTAGGTGACCGACCCGATGACGCCGTCACTGTTGGCGTTGACGATGTCCACCCGCTCGGGGCCGTTGCCGCCGTAGTTGAAGTCCTGGCACGAGCCACTGCGGACGACGAAGGTGGAGAAACCGCCGCGCTCCGGGAACGTCGCGTAGGAGTCGTAGGACCCCTTGGAGCACAGCTTGAAGACGCCCGGGGTGGCGGCCTGCGCGGTGCCGAACGTCCCCATGGTGAGCGCGGCGCCCGCCGCGACGGCGAGGGCGATTCCCCGGCCCGTCCAACGCTTGGTGGCCTGCTGCATCAAGTGTTCCTTTCAGCGGTTTTCGCTTGCAGAACAAGTCAACCAAGCACGGGACCGATTGGCTGCAAATCGCTGCGCGCCGATGACATCCGGGTAGAGGCGCTGCCCGATCACGCCGGGTAGGTGAACCTCTCGCGGACGTGGATCGTGTACCAGGTTGGGACCACCAGGTTTCTGCCGACGAACCCGGCGCGGAGTCCAATGTGACCAGCCGGCCGTCCCGGCACGCGTCCACGACTTTCCACATCGGACAACCGCCGCCCGGGCAAGGCCGCCTTCACGAGGAAGTGCGGTCCCCTTCGAGAATCGCGTTGACGCGCTTCAGGACGTCGATCTGGGCCGGGTTGTACAACTCGACCAACCCCTGGGCGACGACCGACATGGTGAACGCCTCGCCTCTGGGGGCCGTTGCCCCCGCATCTTCCAGCGACGGGTGGTCCTGGTACTGCCGGCGGACCTCGGGGGCGAAGCGTTCGGCCAGCTGCTGCCGGGCTTCCTCGCTCGCGTCCGCGGGCAGGGCATCGAACTCCGAATCAACCGGGGCGCGGGGAGCGGTGTGCAGCTCCTGCAGAGCTGCCATCGTCGCGGGCCCGAAGACCCGGGAGAAGATCAGCAGGAGGGCTCGATCGGCGGCCGGCAGGTCGGCGGCGATCGCGTCGAAACCCGGCGGCAGGTCGGCCATGGCCCGATCCCGGAGGACCACGGCCAGTTCTTCCCGCATCCGCTGCTGGCGTTCGATGCTCGCCGCCAGCTCGGCGTCGAGGGAGCGGAGCGCCTGGTCGGTGTTCTCGTCCGACTCGTCCATCGCGGCGATGTCGGAGAGCGGCACGCCCAGGTCGACGAGCCGGCGGATCCGCAGCAGCCGGATCAGGTGCCTGATCTGGTACTGCTTGTACCCGTTCGCCGCTCTTTCCGGCTCATCCAGCAATCCGACCTTGTGGTAGTAGCGGACGGTTTTCAGCGTTGTGCCGGCGAGTTCGGCCAACTGACGCGTGCTCCACGCCACCGGACCGCCCTCCTCTCGTGCTCTCGGCAGGAACCACTGCCATCGCTGGCCGAGCCGCTGGGTTGTCCGAGGTCGCCAGCATTGGAAACCATGCCCCAAGGGCATGGTCAAGCACCAACCCGCGCGCCGCTTCTCGACTCTTCATGCCCCGGACGCGGAGTAAACGCGCCGCCTCCCGTGTTGTCGCACTTGTTACGACGACTTCAACGGGGTGGACCGCGGTCCACCGCAGGGAGGGACGGGAGCCGATGAGCCTTCGTCAGTACGAGTACGCCCTGGCCGTTGCCGAGGAGGGCTCGGTGACGGCGGCGGCGGAACTGCTGCACGTCGCTCAACCATCGGTGTCCCAGCAGATCCGCAGCCTGGAGCGGGAACTCGGCGTGCAACTGTTCGCCCGCACGCCGACCGGACTGGTGCCCACCGTGGTCGGCCGCGCGTTCCTGCGGGAGGCGGAGGTCGCGGTGAGCGCGTCGCGGCGGGCGAGGGCGACGGCGCGGGCCGGTGCCGATGAGCTGGTGGGCGAGCTGCTGGTCGCGGCGCAGATGGGCCTGGGCACGCGGCAACTGCCGAGCGCGCTGGGCGCGCTGCGCCGCCGCTTCCCGCGGCTGGAGGTCACCGTCTTCGAGGAGCCGAACCCCGCCGAGCTGGAGCGGCTGGGGCGTCGGGGCGTGCTGGATCTCGTCCTGGCGGCTGCACCGTGCGAGGAGGGCGCCGCCGACGCCCACCACCTCGGCGACGAGGAGTTCGTCGTGGTGCTGGGCGCCGGGCACCGGCTGCTCGCCGCGGACCGGGTCGAGCTGCGCGAGCTGGAGGGCGAGCCGTGGGTGAGGTTCGACCGCGACAGCGCGCTCGACGGCGTGCTGCGGGACGTGCTGCGGGACAACGAGCTGACCCCGACCACGGTCGCCCGCGTGTCCCAGACGGCGACCGCCGTGCGCTGGGCCGCCCACGGGCTGGGGGTGACACTCGTCCCGGCCTCCGCGGTGCCCCCGGGGCACGAGCACTTCGCGCGCCCGGTGTTCCCGGTCGTGTCCCAGCCGGTCCTCGCCGCGGTCCGGCGTGGTGCGGGCCCGGCGGAGATGGCCCTGCTCGAACTCCTGCGTCAAGAGACCTGGCACAAATCCGCTTTCTTCGCACCGGTGTCCTGACGGCCGGGAAGGAAGCGGGCCAGCAGCCGTTGTGCGGTTCGGGCCGTGATTTCCCGAGAGATCGCGGTCACCCGCGCGGCGGTGGGAACTGGGAGTGGTGGCTCTCCTGGGGCACGCCCGCCGCCTCGGCCTGGCGCGCTTCCGCGCCCTGCGCCATCTGCCTGTCGACCGCCAGGAGCGGCACGATCTCCACATCACCCGCGTGCTCAAGCTTCTCCGCGCTGCGCGGCGTCGGCGCGGTGATCTCTTCGTTGTAGCCGGCGAGCTGGCTGGGCAGTGCGAGCGGCTTGCTCTTGCCCCTGGTCAGGATGCGCAGTTCCAGCGCGTACTGGGCCTTGCCGAGCCTGTCGAGCCACCACTTGCCCAGCCGGGAACGGTCTTCGATCCGCTCCAGTCCCCCGAGCACGGCCACGTAGACGCGGACGACGACCTGCCACAGCGGCGAGTGCGGAACCTTGAGCATGTTGGCCACGTCCTTGCCGATCAGCCTGCGCAGCAGCGCGGGGACGACACCGTCGAAACCCTTGCCCGGCAGCACCCCGGAGTAGAGGTCGATCAGGTGCCCGGTGAGTTCCGCGCCTTCTTCCGATGGTCCCGCACTGCGCGCCAGCGCGGTGGCGAACAACTGGCGCGCCTCGCTCGCGGTCGACGGCATCGCGGCGGCCGGGATGCCGAGGAAGGTGCCCGCGACACGCCAGGTGTGCATGTAGTCCTCGGCCTCCTGCGCGGTAACCCTGATCCGGAGCCGCTCCAGGAAGTCCAGCACCTGCACGGACAGTGCCAGCCACACGATCAGCAGGTGCTCCTGGGAAGCGGGAACACCGTGCCGGTCCTCGTCCCAGCTCCCGGTGGCGCGGAGGTGGTGCCGGACGGTCGCGTGGATGAGCCGGACCTTCACGGCGCTGACCACGAACCGGCTGTTCGGGCCGAACGGGTCCGGCTGCATCAGGTCGAAGACGAACTGGGCGGTGTTCGCCATCCGGCGCTCGGGGTAGCGCAGGCGATGGGTGAGGCTCATCATCTTCGCGCCGAGCGGGACCGCGTAGGCCATCGCCATCGAGCCGAGCGCCAGGACGGTGCCGATGTGGATGCCGTCATCCTCGAAGAACTCGTGCACCCGGGTCAGCCGCTCCTGGTCGGCCCACTCCGGAGCCACCCTGGCCGCCTGGAGGAAGTCGTGCAGGCCGCGCGGCAGCCCGACCGGGATGTCCTGGTCGTAGGAGTGCCACTGGCTCAGGACGCGGTTGACCTCCTCCAGTTGCCCCTTCTCGACCAGTTCCGAGACCACCTGCTCCGCTTTGGGATCACCGATCCGCGCCAGCTCGTCCAGCGTCTTCCCACTGATTTCCATGACAGTCCTCCGCCCTGCCGTCAACGCGACCTGCCCTCCCGACGGCACCCGTGGGCGGGCTTTCCAGTCAGGAGGATCCGAGAACACGAGGAAGCTCGCAGGCCCGCTCACCGGGCCACGCGTCCAAACCACCCTGCGGGATGTCGCGAGAAACGGTCACTCAGCTAGACGACGGTGCCGCCGGCGTCGACGTGGATCGTGGTGCCGGTGATGTAGCTGGCACGAGGAGAAGCGAGGAAGTAGATCGCCTCGGCGATCTCGTGCGCCTCGGCCGTGCGCTTGATCCCCAAACCCCTGGCCACGTCCTCGATGCCCTCGCCCCATTCGGCCAGCACGCCTTCGGTGCGGGTCGGACCGGGAGCGACGCTGTTGACCCGTACGCCGCCATCGGCGAACTCCGCCGCCCAAGTGCGGGTCAGCGAGGCCAGCGCGGCTTTGGACGCACCGTAGACCGAGGCGCCGGGGAAGCCCTTGAACGCCGCAAGTGTGGTGACGTTGACGATGCTGCCCTCGCCCTTCTCGAGCATGTGCGGCACGAGCGCGGCGACCAGGAAGTAGGCACCGCGCACGTTGGTGTCGAAGACCTGTTCGTAGCCCGCCACGCTCTGTTCGACGGTGAGCGAGGTGGGGAAGGCGCCCGCGTTGTTGACGAGGATGTCGACCGGACCGCTCCGGCGGCCCAGTTCGGCGACCGAGTCCAAGTCGGCCAAGTCAGCCGGGATGAATCGGACCACGCCGTCCTCCTGCGCGGCGTGCACAGCGTTCTTGCCGCGCTGGACGTCGCGGCCGGTGATGACGACTTCCGCACCCGCGCGGGCCAGCAATCGAGTGGCTTCCAGACCGATGCCAGAAGTGCCACCGGTGACCAGTGCGGTCTTGCCCTGCAATTCCATGCCGTGTGACCTTTCGTGATGCCTCGCTGGCGTTGGGAACAAGCGCCCACGCTCGACCGCTATTGCGATCGAGGGCCGTCTCCGCCGACCGGCCCGGCGGAGACGGCCCTGCTCGAACTCCTGCGTCAAGAGACTGGCGCGAGTCCGCTTCCTTCGCACCGGTGTCCTGACGTCTGAGAAGGGGCGCCGCTCAATTCTTTTTGCCGAATTCCGCGTTCCGGAATGCCGTCGGCGTCAGCCCCTGTGGAATTCGCCGCCGTCCACGACGAGACTGCTCCCGGTCAGCCAGCTCGCCCGGTCGGACACGAGGAACAGCACCGCGTCGGCGATGTCGCCGGGCTGACCATCGCGCCCCAGCGGCACGATGCTGGTGGTCTCGCTCGGCGCCGCGGTGTTGTTCTGGTCCGGCGCCGCGTCAATCTGCGCCCACTGCTCCCGCGTCGCTTCGCCGCCGGGCGTGGCGGTCCGGCCAGGAGACACGGTGTTGACCCGGATTCCGAACGGGGCCAGCTCCGAGGCAAGTCCCCGGCTGTAGTTCTCCAGCGCCGCCTTCGCAGCCGTGTAGTGCAGGAACGGCGCTACCGGAGTGGGGACCGCGGCCGAGGAGACGTGCACGATCATCCCCGAACGCCGTTCCCGCATCCCCGGTGTCAGCAGCGAGTCCAGCCGCACCGACGCCAGGAGGTTCAGGTCCAGCGCGTCCTGCCACTCCTCGTCGGGGATGGCCGAGCTGCCCTTGTGCGGTCGCGCCCCACCCGCGTTGTGGACCACGATGTCCACCCCGCCGAGCGTCTCCTGCGCGGCTTCGGCGAGCGCCTCCGCTCCGGCCCGCGTCCGCACGTCGGCCTGCACGAAGGTGGCCCCGTCCGGCACCGTGCTCGTCGCCGACCTGGCGGTCGCGAGCACCTCGGCGCCCGCGTCCAGGAGTTGGCGCACGACGGCCGCTCCGATTCCTCGAGAACCACCCGTGACCAGGGCTCGCTTTCCCGCGAGTTCCCGCGTTCCCGATCCGTTCCCAATCGTGGTCATGCCACCGGTCCTCTCGATTGCGTGTTCATCCGCTCGACGAAAGAAGGATCGACGTGCTCAGCGCGCGAATCGTCGGAGAAATTGCGGCGGCCACCTCGTCGAGCTGTTTCACGCTACGTCCGGAAAAGAACGAGAGGCAAAGACGAAAAGTCAGCAGCCGCCATAGAGAATGGCTATGGCGCCCCGACTCCCTCCGCCCGCGACCGGCGCAGGAAGCGGATCGAGGCGACTGCCCGCAGGTCCCGCGATGTGCTCTGCCGGCACCGCCATTCCCGGAACCTGGTGGTGCTGGCCGCCCAAACCAGGCACAACGCGACTACCAGGACGGCGTTTCCCGCTGTTCCTGGTTTTTCGCCGGGCATCGTCTCCTGTGGACATGACCGGGCCGCGGGGCCGCAGGCCCGACGTTCGCGGAAGCCCGCCGATCGGCACATGAGCGCAGGTCAGCGGGCTTCTCCGCGTCCGCGGCAGCGGCGCGTGCGGCCGGGGCAGATCGACTTCGACAGTTTGGGATCCCGAGTGTTGACGCGCGGCGGGCGCCGGACGTACAGTGCTCGGGATCCCAAAAGGAGATGACTTTCCTCCTCATGTGAAATGCGCGCATGGACGAATGCAGGCTCTTCCTTCGCATCGCGGGACATTGGAGCAACGATGGTCCATCAAGATTCGGCGCCGTTGACGACGACGTCGACGGTCGAGGAGCGCGACCGAACGTTCAGACGCGTAGTCCTCCGGATCGTTCCGTTCGCAACCCTCGTGTACGTCATCGCCTGGATCGACCGGGCGAACGTCGGGTTCGCGAAGCTGACGATGCTCAACGACCTGTCGTGGAGCGATGCCGTCTACGGCGCCGGCGCGGGAATCTTCTTCCTGGGCTACTTCTTCTTCGAGGTGCCCAGCAACCTGCTCCTGCAGAAGATCGGTGCCCCCAAGACGATCATGCGGATCGCCCTGGGCTGGGGCGCGGCAACCGTGCTCATGGCGTTCATCACCGAGCCATGGCACTTCTACGTCCTGCGCTTCCTGCAAGGCGCGTTCGAGGCCGGTCTGCACCCAGGGCTCATCCTCTACGTGACCTACTGGCTCCCGGCGCACCGACGGGCAAAGGTCGTCGCCATCTTCATGTCCGCTTCGCCGATCGCACTGCTGGTCGGCAGCCCGCTGGCCGGCTACATCATGACCTACACCGATGGGCTGCTCGGGACCGCGGACTGGCAGTGGCTGTTCATCATCGAGGGCATCCCCTCGATCGTCCTCGGCCTGCTCGCCGTGCTCCTCATGACCGACAAGCCGAGCAATGCCAAGTGGCTGAGCCAGGAGCAGCGCGACCACGTGGCCTACGAGCTGGCCGAGGAATCCGCCGGGCTGAGCGGCCGCGAGCACAAGTTCCTCGCCGCTCTGCGCACGCGAACCGTGTGGATCCTCATCTTGACGTTGTTCTGCATCATCACCGGCAACGCCACGTTGTCCTTCTACGGCCCCAGCCTCGTGGAAGCCACCTTCGACGTCGACTTCGCGACCCTCGGGTGGATCATGTCGGGCATCTTCACCTTCGGGTGGCTCGGGATGATCGTCAACGGCTGGCTGTCCGACCGCAGGGCCGAAGCGCGCTGGCACACGGCTTGCGCCGCGGCTTTGGGCGCCTTGGGCCTCATCCTCGCCGCGATCGCGCTGGCGGCCGGAAGCGGAGTGGGCGTGATCGCCTCCCTGGCGCTCTCGGCCGCCGGGACCATGGGCTCGATCCCGGTCTTCTGGAGCCTGCCGGCGCAGTTCATGTCGGGGACCGCGCTGGCCGCGGGCGTGGCGCTCATCAACTCCGTCGCGAACCTGGCGGGATACCTCTCCCCCCAGTTCCTCGGCACCATCAAGACGGCCACCGGCACCTATTCGTCCGGCTTGTACGTCATCGCCGGAGTGGAGCTCATCGCGGTGGTGCTGATCCTCGTCTTCATCAGCAAGGACGCGGCGGCCGGCAACGGCAAGACCGAGCAGGCCAAGCCCCGAGCCGAGCAGGCCGCCGAATAACCCTCCACAGTGGATTCGGTCTTGTCCCTCACATCAACCGATCGAAAGGAAATCATGACCATCGCCGGAGAGACCTTCCAGAACAGGTCGATGGAACTTCCGGACGAACTGATTCACGGCACCAGCGACGTGCACGTGCACAGCGGGCCATGGCTGAAATCCTGCCCGGGCCGCCTGGACCCGTTCCAGATCGCCGAGCAGGCCAAGGCCGCCGGGATGAAGTCGCTCGTGTTCTACGACCACACGCTCGGCGTCAGCAACGGTACGTCGATGCTCGTCAGCCGTCAGGTACCCGGCATCGAGATCTTCGGCGGAATCATCCTGACCACCGCCCTCGGCGGTCTCAACCCGCGCGCGGTGAAGACCGCGCTGCACTACGGCGCCGGCGCCAAGTTCGTCCACTTCGGAGCCCACTGCACCCACTTCATGGCCAGCCATGAAGGCAGCTTCGTCGACGGCAAGCCCGTTCCGTTCAAGGATCAGTACCCGAAGTTCGCCGAGCAGGAGCTGGCGAAGTCCATCCGGATCCCGCTGGAGGGCCCGGCCCCGGACGACCTCGCGGAAATCCTGCAGCTCATCGCCGAGCGCCCGGACGTTCACCTGAACACCGGTCACGTGTCGGTGCCGGAAGCGTTCCGCCTGGTGGATCTCGCGATCGAGGCCGGGATCGAGAAGATCGTCGTGGCGCACCCCTGCCGCGGGCGCATGACGACCGAACAGCAGAAGGAACTGGCGAACAAGGGCGTGCTGCTCGAAGGCGCGGTCTCCGACTGGATGTTCCACCGGGGCCTGCCGCGGACGAACTACTACGTGGAGCGCGAATGGGCCGACGAGATCGCCGGCATCGCCAACTCCCCGGAGTTCAGCGGAATCGTGCCCTGGGCGAAGCAGATCCGGGAAATCGGCATCGAGCACTTCATCATCGGAACCGACTACGGCATCCGCTCCGGGCCGACGCCGGCCGAGGGCATGCGCACGCTGATCAGCTCGCTGCTCGACCTCGAGTTCACCCCCGAGGAGATCCACACGCTGGTCAAGGGGAACCCGGAGAAGCTGCTCGATCTCGAGCCGTGATCCCCGCGGGAGCGGCGAGACCCCGCCAGTGCGGTCGCGCTGATCGCCGCTCCCACCCGCCCGCCGTCGCAGACGGCGACCACATGTCTGCGACCTGGACGGCTGCACCAGGTCGGTCGTGGGGGGGGGGGGGGGGGGGGAAGAAAGGGGGGGGGGGGGGGGGGGGGGGGGGGGTGGGGGGCGGGGGGGGGGGGGGGTG
>NZ_JBWKKH010000014.1:0-111820 GCF_056431645.1 Saccharopolyspora sp. NPDC045839 | reverse complement strand
AACAGTGGAAAGGGGGAAGACCGCGTGTCGGAACGGGGGAGGGCAACAGGGTGGGGGGGGGGAGCCCCCAAGCGGGGAGAGGGGGGGGGGGGGTTCCCCGCGCGGCATCGGCCGATCGCGCCCGGGGCTCCGGTCGTGTCGAGCGCCGCCTTCGACGATCCTCGGCTGATAGCGATGCCCGCGATGCTCCGCCGGACGCCTCCGCCGGAGATGCAGCCACACCTTGAGAGGACGGCCCTGTTGTCGCACACCGACGCTCCGACGGTCATCGTGGTGAATCCCAACACGAACCGGGAAACGACCACGATGATGGCTGATCTGGCGCAGCGCCACCTGGCACCGGCCGGCCTCGCGGTCGAGGGCATCACGGTCGCGCGAGGCCCTTCGATGATCACCGATCCCGACGCCCTCGCCGAGGCCGCCGGGCACGTCGTGGACGTGGTGCGGCGCCACCTCACCGGGCCGGTCGGCGACCGGGCCGTCGCGGTGATCGTCGGTGCGATCGGCGATCCCGGCCGTGCGGAACTCGCCGCCTCGTTGGACGTGCCGGTCGTGGGGATCGGGCAGGCCTCGATCCTCGCCGCGGCCGGTCGGGGCCGACGGTTCGGCATGGCCACCAGCACTCCGCTGCTCGTCGACTCCCTCGCCGGATTGGTCGAGGGACACGGCAGGGCCGAGACGTTCACCGGCGTGCGCCTCACCGATTCGGCCCCGCTGGCCCTCGCCCGCGACCCCGAACGGCAGTACTCGGAGTTGGCCGCGGCGGCGAGGGTCTGCGTCGACGAGGACGGCGCGGAGGCGGTCATCGTCGCCGGCGGGCCGCTGAGCCAGACCGCTCGCCGGCTTGCCGAACTCGGCTTCGTCGAGATCGTCGAGCCGCTGCCCAGCGCCAGCAGGCTGGTCGTCGACGTGCTGGCGACACGGCCCGGAGCGGCCGGGCGTTCAGCGCAGGTCCGACCAGGCTGATGCGGGCGAGGTCGAACCTCCCCGGCCGTGGTCCGGGGAGGTTCAGGTGCCGAAGAGGAACTCCAGCGTGCGTTCGCGGGACGCGCGCACGTGGTCGCTGGCCGCGGCGGCCGCCACGCCGGGGTCGCCCGAGGAAATGGCCTCGCACAGCGTCTCGTGCTCGGCGTGGATGAGGTCGAAGTCCTCGATCTTGCGGCGCAGCCAGCCGACCTGACCCATGAGGGGCTCGAGCGTCTTCCCCAGCAGCGCGTTGCCGGAGAGCTCGGTGATCTCGTCGTGCAGCCTGGAGTTCGCCGCGTGCGCGGCCTGGACATCGCCGGCGGCGATGGCCTCCCGCGCCTCCCGCATCGTCGCGGCGAGGTGGTTCTCGGTCCCCTCCGCGATGTGCTCGGCCGCCTGCTGGGCGGCGAGGATCTCCAGCATCTCGCGAACGTCGAACAGTTCCCTCACCTGGCGCCGGTCGAGCACGCGCACGACGAGCCCGCGAGTGGGCAGGTACTCGACGATCCCCTCGTTCTGCAGGATGCGGAGCGCCTCGCGGACGGGCAGTCGCGAGACCGAGTACTGCTCGGCGAGCTCGCGCTCGACGAGGCGGGTGCCGGGCGGCAGCGTCCCGTCGTAGATCCCGTTCCGGATGCGTTCGCCGACGATGTCGCGCAGCGGCTTCTCATGCCGGTACAACTTGCTGGACGGCGTCGCCACTGATCACCACGTACCTTCGTCGGACCTGCATCGGATGCCATCATCTTATCGACCTGCACGCCCACCACGCGGCGCTTGAGACGCTCCCGCCCCGGCGAGGATCACGTCCGGTCGTCGTGCAGGATCACGCGGAGGATCTCAGCGCGGACGCCGCCGAGAACCACGCCCGTCGGGTGCTGCGCACCGCCGGCTACGAGCACTACCTGAACGCCCCCGACTGGGGTCGCGCACGAATCCAGTTCGAATGACCGATCGACACATTCGCGGCGGAGGGCGCCCGCGACTTGCCTGCTCCGGCGACGCGCCGGAGTGGCTGGCGCAGTTGGCGCGACGGTACGCCGCGTGGTGCGTTGAGGCAGGGCGGAAGTAACGACCGTGTGCAACCTCCTTCCATCGTGTCCATCAGGTCAAGGCGACCGAGGCCAGCACACCGACCACGGACACGATCGAGGCGAGGGTGGACCAGAGTCGTCTGATTTCGTTGCAGGACAGCGGGATCAGGTGGTCGACTTCGAATGCGGAGCCCCATTTTACGGTTGCGGTTGCGGGGTCGCTGTTCCGGCTGGAGCCGGTGGCCGCCGCGGTCGCGGTGAGCTGGTTCGTGCTCGCGGGCGCACCCATGCTCGACGGCCGGGTGCCGGTGCTGTTCGACGGCCCGCTGCCGGTGCTGTGGTCGGCGCTGATCGTCCTCTCCCTCGCCGTGCTGTACGTGCGCCGCGCGAGCCTCCACCACACGTTCAGGAGTTGATCCGTTGCCTACCATCGAAATCCAGGACCTGACCGTCCGATTCGGACGCCGCACCGTGCTGGACGGGATCACCGCGCAGCTCGGCGTCGGGGTGCACGGCCTGCTCGGTCCGAACGGCGCCGGGAAGTCGACGCTGTTGCGAGTGCTGGCCACACTGATCACCCCGAGCAGCGGTTCGGTCCGGCTGCTGGGCCGCACCGACCTGCGCGAGATCCGCCGCCGAATCGGCTACCTGCCGCAGGAGTTCGGCTACTACCCGAGGTTCACTGTGCGGGCGTTCGTGGAGAACTTCGCCTGGTTGACGGAGGTCCCCGCGGCGGAGCTGCCGATGGCGGTGGACCGAGCGCTGACCCGGGTGGGGCTGGTCGACCGCGCGGACGACAAGCTCAAGCGGCTCTCCGGCGGCATGCGCCGACGGGTAGGCATCGCGCAGGCCATTGTGAATGATCCGAAGATCCTGCTGCTCGACGAGCCGACCGCCGGTCTGGACCCCGAGCAGCAGGTGGATTTCCGCGCGCTGCTGCGCGAACTCGGCGAGACCTGCTGCGTGGTGTTGAGCACGCACCTCATGGGCGATGTCCAGTCCTGCAACCAGGTGTGCGTACTGGATTCCGGACGGGCGGTGTTCCGGGGACCGCCCGGCGAGCTGGCCGCCGGCGGCAGCCTGAACGAGCGCTACCGCGCCTTGCTGAGCGCAAGCCGGGCGGGCGCAGCATGAAGCAGCTCCGACGATGTCGGGACGCGCCAGCACTGCCAGATGGTGCGGGTCCGGCTAGCGAGGCCAGAGGGTACAGCGAAAGCGAACCAGTGGTTGACGCCCCGTAAGCGTAGTACCGGCTCCAACCTGGTGGATATGGGCCGAGATGCAGTGCGCGGTCCCAGTTTTGCGAGGGGACCGACTCCGACACCGCCTTTTTCGACCGTTGAGGAGGCTACGCCGAAGGTCTGCGGCGTAGGCGTGGCGATGCTGCCGGGGTAGAGCTGGGTGCCTGCCTGGCCGATCGAACACCGAGTGAACGTGGGAACCGCCCCCGTTCGCCCTCCCCGCGCAGCAGCCAGCCGGGCGGCGGGCAGGTCCGTTGCCGACTGAGGGGCGTGGGGCGGGGCGGAGGTCTCGTAGTACTCCGAGCCGGGGAAAGCCCGGTACATAGGGAAGGAGACCAGCAAGTCAGCAAGGAGGATGCTGGAATGCCGGGAGGACGTGGGTGAATACCGACGCGGCGCCGTCGTGTCGGGGACAAACGCGTTCTGGCTCTGGTGAAGGCGTTCCTGAAAGCAGGGATCCTCAGCCAGGACCGGCAGTTCAGGAACACCGAGACCGGCACTCCGCAGGGAGGCATCCTCGCGCCGCTGCTGGCCAACATCGCCCTGTCGGTCCTGGACGAGTATCTCGCCCAGGTCGAGGGCGGCCCGGCCACCCGTGAGTGGGAGCATCGCAAGCGACGGTTGCGTGGCCAGGCCAACTACCGGTTGATCCGGTATGCGGACGATTTCCTGGTCATGGTCTCCGGCAACCGCGCACACGCCGAAGGAGTGCGTGACGCGGTGGCGGCGGTCCTGGCGCCGATGGGCCTGCGCCTGTCGGAAGCCAAGACGATGGTCACCCATATCGACGAGGGTCTCGACTTCCTCGGCTGGCGCATCCAGCGTCACCGCAAGCGGGGCACCAACCGGCAGCACATCTACACCTATCCGGCCAAGAAGGCCCTCAAGGCGGTCATGGCTAAGGTCAAGAAGATCCTGCCGGGAGAACAACAACGAACCCTTGGCGGTCCTGCTGCGCCGGCTCAATCCGGTGCTGCGGGTCTGGGCCACCTACTTCCGGGCCGGGGTGTCCGCCTCGACGTTCCAATACCTGTCCAAGTACGCCTGGGAACGGGTAATGGGATGGATCAGGCGCAAACACCGCAAGATCACCTGGAAGGACCTCCGACGGCGCTTCTGCGGCGGCGAATGGTGGCCCACCGACGGTCAGTACTACCTCTTCGACCCCGGCCGGATGCGGATCATCCGCTACCGCTACCGAGGGACGAAGATCCCGACACCGTGGGCCGCCACCAGTTGAGGAATACCGGCCGCTCGGCCGGGACTTGTGGAGAGCCCGGTGCTCAGTAATGGGCACGCCGGGTTCGGCGGGCGGCCCGAGGAAACGGACCAGTCGAGAGACCGGCACCGCGCCTCGGGCCGACCCAACAGAGCCGAGGGCAAGAAACACAACGCCGCACTGATCTGCCTGGCCCGACGACGTTGCGACGTCCTGTTCGCCATGCTCCGCAACAAGACCCTCTACCGGCCAGCCCGACCCACAACCCAAGCCGCAGCACCCCCAGCCACCGTGCTACACGGTGGCCACGACCCCGTCGCCCGTCACACAGGCTCTGAGGATCCTGCGGGTGCGATCTCGATGACCCGCCAAGGTTGTTCGACGTCGGTGTATTTGAACGCGTCCTTTACCGCACCATTCGGTGCCACCCACCAGATTTCCAGAGCTGTGGGAAAACGCGAGAGAGCAGAAAGGTGGCCGGTCGTGGATGCGGATCCTGCGGGTGCGATATCGAAGGTATGCCAGCCTGTTTTGTCGTCATACCAGTACGCGCCCTTCACCGCACCATCCGGCGCCACCCAAAAGATTTCCATACTCGTAGGAATACGCGAGACAGCAGCACAACGGCTGTCCGGAGATGCGGATCCTGCGGGTGCGATCGGGTAGGTCGTCCAAACTCCGCCATCATAATGGTATGCACCCTTCACCGCGCCATCCGGCGCCACCCACCAGATTTCCATAGCCTCAGGAAGACGCGAGAGGGCAGTAATGCGCGTGGTCGTGGATGCGGATCCCGCGGGTGCGACCTCGTAGGTATGCCAAGGTGGGCTCTCCTGGAAGAACGAACCCTTCACCGCACCATCCGGCGCCACCCACCAGGTTTCCATCTTCGTGGGATGACGCGAGTCAACAGCGAGGCCGAGCTGGGATGATGCATATGTAGTACTGTTTACCACAGCGGCCGTAGTGGTCATCGTTGTCATCGGTGCTCCTCGATGAGCTTGGGGGAATTACATCGGGATACCCGGTCGCGATGGCTGCCCAATATGGCGAACAGCCCATCCCGACAACTCGGATGAACTCCCGAGTAACCGTAAAATCGAGATGATTAGCTACCTATTGCGCACAATTGGCCCGATACAAGGCAACCGCAGGCTGCAATTCGGGCGCATGCGGCGTTTAAAATCGCTGTTATTCGGAGACTTGTGCGTGAAACTACGCTACGCACATGAGGATCGCAGCGATAGGCTCCTATGCGTCGCGGTAACACCATCACCCCCTCGGCGACTACTGCTACAACAAGACAACGGTATCAAGCGGCGGCCTGAGTACGAAATGGTCGAAAGTCTCTTCTGCGTTCCCGCAGCGCCGTGAATATTCCGCGTGCACTGTCGGTTACGTCAAGAGGCTCCGGGAAATCCGACAAGAAGTTTTTATGAGATCAATTCTTTCGGGGCGTGATCGCGCGCGTGCCCGCATCGGTAGCGAGAGCCGTACGTCCTGATGGATGAAGAGCGAACGGCGCCTTTGCTTCGCCAGGCGATGCGAAGGTGCCGTTCACCTCGAAAAACTCAGCGTCCCGGAGCCAGCGTGAAGCCGGCGCCGAGGCCACCTCGGGCGTTCATGTCGTTGATGATCGACAGGATGGACGCGCTGCTGCCGGCGCCCCAGGTGTGGCCGAGCAGCGTCGTTCCAACCGCGACCGGCGAGCCCTACCGCCCACCCAACGCAACGCCCCCGCCCGCCTGGTCGAAGGCGCCACCGTGCACGGCTGGAAACAAGCCCTCGGCCAACTCGCCCTGCACTTCCCCGACCGACTCGACCCCCACCTCAACTAACCCGACATACACAAACCACTTGACAAGCCCCGGCCCAACGCGGGAGCGCTACTCCGCCATCCATGCCTTGCGCGCCGAAGGCGTGGGCATCAGAGCAATCTCCGCTCAACTCGGACTGGCGCGTGGGACCGTTCGCCGTTTCGCGCAGCCGGCCGCGTTCCCCCGCCGCCCCTCAAACCACCTTCGGTGCGGCGGGTCGTGGGTTGGATCATGAGCGATCCGTCCAACATGGAATCAAAGAGCCAATGCCGGCTCGACGCGATTCTCGCTGCCAGTCCACAACTTACCGCGCTGGCTGGTCATGTCCGTGCCTTCGCCACCATGATGTGGGGCGTGCGCGGTCAGGATCTGGAGGGATGGATGGCCGCTGTCGACGCTGACGATCACCCGGCCTTGCGCTCCTTCGTCCTTGGCCTGCGACGCGACCAGGACGCCGTCACCGCCGGACTGACCCTGCCCTACAACAGCGGCCCGGCGGAAGGGCACGTCAACCGGATCAAAATGATCAAAAGACAAATGTTCGGCCGAGCCAAGCCCGACCTGCTCCGCAAACGCATCCTCCTCAGCGACTGAGCCCCAGGCCAGATTCACGGAAACCGCGCCAGAGCCATGATCCAGCTGCCGTTGACACGCGTTAATGAACACGCGGCGCGGTAACTAGGTGAAATGCTGCTCGTACCCGGGACGCGCGCACGTGGTCGCTGGCCGCGGCGGCCGCCACACCGGGGTCGCCCGAGGAAATGGCCTCGCACAGCGTCTCGTGCTCGGCGTGGATGAGGTCGAAATCCTCGATCTTGCGGCGCAGCCAGCCGACCTGACCCATGAGGGCTCAAGCGTCTTCCCCAGCAGCGCGTTGCCGGAGAGCTCGGTGATCTCGTCGTGCAACCTGGAGTTCGCCACGTGCGCGGCCTGAACATCGCCGGCGGCGATGGCCTCCCGCGCCTCCCGCATCGTCGCGGCGAGGTGGCGGGTCGCCTTGCTGCTCATGCTCCCGACCTGACGATCCTGCTGTGCGGGCTGTGGTTGAAGCACCTCGATAACCGCGCGGCGATCACCCCAGCCTCACACGCGACACCCTGTCCACAAGAGACACCGAACAGCTGGAACCGGACGACCCAATACGAACCTGTAAGATCGCGGTCGCCCGGATCAGGAGTTTCTCCTAGAACTCTCCGGGAATCGCGCCGAGCTGTCGCAGCTGCGCGAAGACGTCGACGACTCCTCGGATCTCGACGATCCGGCCGCCGGCGAAGCGGACGATGAAGATCTCGTTGTAGGTAACGGCTTTTCCGGTGGGCTGGAGGCCCCGGTACTCGCCCAGGTGGGTCCCGGTCACCGTGTTCCTGAACACGACCTTGTCCCCCTCGGCGACCATTTCCTCGACCGCGACGTGAATGTCGGGGAACGCGCGCAGGAGTACCGCCCACACCTGCTTGAGGGCCTGCGCTCCGCCCACATCCATCGGCACCGGCGTGTGGAACTGCACGTCCGGCACGACGAGCTCGTCGATCGTCTTCGCGATGATCTCCGCATCACGGATGTTCATGGCGTCGTGGAAGCGGCGGAACGTCGCCTTGTTGTCGGCTTCCTGGTCCGTTGGCATCTGGTTTCTCCTCAGGTCGGACATTTCCGCGTTCGGGGTGCGGGCGCCCGCACCCCGAACCGGTTGGCGTTACTTGCTGTAGTTCTTCCCCGGGGGCCTGCCGGGGATCGGCTTGCCGATGAGAGCGACCGGGACGAACAAGCAGAAATGCCCCATCGCCATGGTGAGCGTCCAGAGCGCTTGGTCGTCGTAGTGGGCGGCGGCCTTGGCGAACAGCTCGTCGGAGACGCGCTCCCCGAACGGGTTCGGGGTGAGGACGGCCTCCACCAGTTCCAGAACGACTCGTTCGGCGTCGGTGAAGTAGGGCGCGTCCTGCCAGGTGACGACGGCGGTGATGCGTTCCTCGGCCTCCCCTGCCTTGCGGAGGTTTTCGGTTGCTCGAATGGTGTGGTAGGTGCTGCCGACGATCTGCCCGGCTCGGAGCTGCATCAGGCCGACGGTGCCCTGCGCGACGGGACCGTTCCGGGTGGCGTTGAGGACGGCCGCGGAGAGCTTCGCCAGCTCGGGGAACTGGTCGGTGAGGTCGGGCAGTCGCGACTTGATGTCATCGCGCTGGGTCGTCGTGGGTGTGGACATGGCCAGGTGTTCCTCTCGGTCTCAGTGGCGCGCTGGACGGCGTCACACCGGTTCGACAACGCCGGCCCCCGGAATGTGAGGCGAGGTGGCGATGTCACAGTTCGGCGCGCTGTCTTGTCCTACTGGTGAGGACAGCTGCGACCGAGGGAGCCGGCGACACCATGACCACGCGATCCGAACCCGCGCACGACCGATCCGACCCGAACCTGGGCGCGATCATGAGCGAGCGGCGTCAGCTGATCAATCTCGCCTATCGGCTCCTCGGCTCCTTGGCCGATGCCGAGGATGCCGTCCAGGAGACCTACGCGCGCTGGTACACCCTGTCCCGGGAGGAGCAGGACGCCATCGCATCCCCCGGCGCCTGGCTGACGAAGGTGGCCAGCCGCATCTGCCTCAACCTGCTCGGCTCGGCCCGCGCCCGGCGGGAGCGCTACGTGGGCGAATGGCTCCCCGAGCCGCTACCCGAACCCGCGGAGTGGACCGGCGGCGTCGTCGACCCGGCCGACCGGGTCACCCTCGACGAGTCGATCAACATGGCCTTCCTCGTCGTGCTCGAGTCGATGACCCCGGCGGAACGCGTCGTGTTCATCCTCCACGACGTCTTCCGCTACGCCTTTCCCGAAGTGGCCGACATCGTCGGCCGGACACCGGCGGCCTGCCGCCAACTTGCCACCTCGGCCCGCCGCCGCATCCGCACCGCGCAGGCACCCGCGACCCCGGCAGCCCGGCGAGCCGACATCGTCCGGGACTTCAAGCAGGCCTGGGAAGCCAAGGACATCGACGCCCTCATCGGTCTCCTCGACCCCCGCGTCACGGTGATCGGCGACGGCGGCGGGCTCGCCAGCGTCAGCCGCCACCCGATCGAAGGCGCGCAGCAGATCGCGCGTGGCCTGGTGGGTCTTGCGACCCTCGCCCCCGATGTGACGTTCCTGGAACGAACGGTCAACGGCCAGCCCGGTCTGGTCGCCCAGCAACACGGCGTCATCGTGACCGTGTACGCGTTCGGCATCGCAGCAGGGAAGATCAAGAACATCTGGGCCGTGCGAAACCCCGAGAAGCTGCGGCCGTGGAAGTCATCTCGCTGACGGGGCGCGTTCTCCTTGCCCGGTCGCTCGAAGCACGGGTGCACGGGCGGTTCCCGCTGACTTCGCGGGCAGCCTTCCCGGCTTTCGTAATCTGCTGTCGACTGCGCCGATCATGCTGCAAGATTGACGCACGGGGATAGCGGCCTTGGGCGGTCAGTGAACTTCTCCCCTTTGATCACGAAGAATGAGGCAGAGCTTGGGAGACGTTCCGCCGAGCCGGCACGACCGCGCCCCGCGCGGCAATCGCCGGCTCGCCGCGTTGGCCGGTCTGACGCTCTTGCTCGGAGTGCTCGCCGTGCTCGCGCCGGTGAAGACGGATGCGCCGCTGGTCACCTGGCCGCGAGCCGGTGACGCGACGCCGTCGACGGTGTTGCCGCTGTCCCCGTACCGGCCGCTGGACTTCACCGCCACGATCCCGTGCGAAGCGCTGCGCACCAGCACCGCACCCGCGTTGCGCACGCACGCCCCGGGCAACCCCGGCCTGGAAGTGGCCGCGCGGGCAGGGCAAGCACGGTTCCTGGTCGACGGCAGCGAGATCCTCGCCGACCCGCTGCGCGCGACGTGCGAGTACCAGGTGATGGCCGACGCCACCGGAATCCGCGTCTCCCGAGACGGCACGCTCCTGGTGAACCGGCCGGACCTGCTGCCGCCGCAGGTCTCCGAGCTGTCCACCACGTGCTCGGTCGACGGCCTCGAAGTCGCGCTGCACCCCGATGCGCGCTACGAATCCTCGCCCAGTGCCTTGAAAATCGCGCTCCTGCTGGCACACTCGGCGTGCCTGATCGCGCTGTTGGTGCTCGCATGGCGGCGGTGGCGGGGCCGGCAGTCGATGAGCGGCCTGACGATCCCCCGCTTCGCCGCCGCCGACGCGGTGATGGTGCTGGTCGCCGCGGCGTGGGTGCTGCTCGGGCCGGTCAACATGGACGACGGCTGGTACCTGATGATGGCCCGCAACGCGGGCGAATCCGGCTACGTCGGCAACTTCGTCTACATGTTCAACGCGACGGAGAACCCGTTCGTGCTGAGCCAGTACCTGCTGCAGTGGTGGGGCGAGCTCGGCGGCTGGTCGCTCTGGTGGATGCGCCTGGTCCCGATGTTCTGCGGGCTCGCGACCTGGGTGCTGCTGCGCATCGTCTTCGCCACGCTGCTCGGACGTGCGGCCAACCTCCGCGCGGTGCCCTGGGCGCTGCTGGTCGCGCACCTGGTCTGGTTCTTGTCCTACGGCATGTCGCTGCGCCCGGAACCGGTGATCGTGGTCTGCGCGGCGGCGGCGCTGCTCTTCGCGGAGGCCGCCGCCCTGCGGCATTCGATCGGCGCGTTAGCGGTGGCGACGATGTTCGCGGCGCTGGCGATGACCGCCTCGCCGTCCGGCCTGGTCGCCGCCGCTCCCCTGGTGCTGAGCGTGCCGTGGCTGCTGCGCTGGCTCCACCGGAAGCCCTGGTCGGGGCGCGTCGCCGCGGTGTTGCTGGCGGCGGCTTCGGCGACCGTTGTCGTGCCAGTGGGTTTCGCCGACGCGAGCTTGGGCGATGTCCTTGAAGCGACCGACATCCACCGCTGGTACTACCTGTCCTTCCCCTGGTACGAGGAGTTCGAGCACTACAACACGCTGCTGAACACGGCCGGTTGGGCGCGGCGGCTACCGGTGTTGCTGACGTTGGCGATCGTCGGCGTGGTCGCGTTGGCCAGCGGACGTGGTGGCATGGGCCGGGATCCGATCCGCCGCCTGCTGATCACCAGCGCGGTCACCACCGCGATCGCGCTGGTGCTGATCGCGTTCAGCCCGACCAAGTGGGTGAGCCACTTCCACGCGGTGGCCGCCGCGCCGACGGTCCTGCTGGCGGCGGCGCTGCTGCGCTCGCCGTTGCCGCGCCGAGCCGGGCCGGTGGTCGCGGGAGCGAGCCTGGTGCTGATCATCGGTGCGGTTTCGCTGAGCTTCGCCGGGGACAACTGGTGGATCCCGTTCTCCGACGCCGGGCAGCGCTTCGGCGAACACCTCAACCCGGATTCGCAGACCAACAACCTCGAACCGCACTTCGGCCCGCTCTACCTGCGCAATCCGCTGTTGTGGATCGGCATCGCGGTGGTGGCGTACTCGTGGGCGAAGTGGCGTCGCCGGCGTGGCGAGCCGGTGCGCGTGGGCCCGGACCGCGCGGTGCTGGGCGCTGCGTCGATCGGCTCGGTGCTGCTGCTGGTCGCGTTGTTCTGCTACGCGCCGATCGGGCAGGCACCGGGGTGGACGATCGCGCGCTCCGGCGCGCAGACCTTGTTCGGCGACGGCTGCGGCCTGGCCGGCGATGTTCGGGTGCAGCTGCCGTCCGGACGGCTCGGCGCACCGAGCGCGCCGGAACTCGCCGGGGACTTCCAGGTCGGCGACGTGCTGCCGGCCGGCCCGTGGCCGGAGCCGGTGACGATCTGGAACACCGATCGTCCGGACGGGACGGCACCGGGCGTCGGTCGACTGGTCACCGGCTGGTACCCGCTGTCCGGCCAGGGCACGCACGTGACGGTGCCGGTGGCGGGGCTGCTCGCCGGCCAGGCCCTGGAGGTCGAGTTCGCGCGTCCTGGCGGTGTCGTCGCGCAGCAGCTGCACCCGGAGTTGCGCCGATCCGCGTTGCGGGAATGGCAGCAGCTCGCGGTCCCGATCCCGGCGGGCGCGCAGTCGGTGCGGGTCGTCGCGACCGACCAGGTGACCGGGGCGCGGTCGTGGTTGGCCGTCGCGGAACCCAAGACGACCGAATCCCGCCCGATCACCGAACTCACCCGCGGCCGGCCGGTGCTGGCGAACCACATCAATGCGCCGTTGTGGCCCTGCGTCGACCAGGTCGGCATCCGCGACGGTGTCACGGACACGCCGACGGTGCGGCTGACCGCCGACGAAGGGCTGCCGCCGGAGTGGCTGGACAACATCAGTTACCTGGAGTGGGGCGGCGCCTGGACGCAGACGACCCGGGAGTGGACGCAGACCCGGCTGGCCGCGGAACTGCCCGGCGGACCGCCCCGACTGCCGTGGGGGAACGTGTTCGTGGTCCGCTACCAGCTCCCGGTGGACCGCTACGACCTGCGCGTTTCGCAGGAGACGCGGTGGGGTTGGACGCGCCTGCCGACGCTGGCCGACAACGACTACCCGGACATCTCGCGAAACGCAGGCGTTCAACCACCCGACGACGGCCACATCCGGTAAGGCCGGGGCGGAGCACGGACGCCTGGATGGTGTTCGCCGGCCGTTGCGCCATTTCCGTGCGGTGCACCAGCCGGATCGGCTTCACCACACCGACTTCCCCGTCGCCGCCGCGGAACACGCGTCGTGGGACGGGGTTTCGCCGGGCTGAAGGCAGATCCGCTCAGTGCCCTGAGCCAGGTGCTCCGCTGCTCGCGGCCTCCACCAGCGCGCCGGCCGAGGCGGCGGCGAGGGCTTGGTCGAGGTCGGCGCGCAGGTCTTCGACGTCCTCCAGGCCGATGGACAGCCGCAGGATGTCCGCGCCCGGGCGGGCCCCTTCCGGAACCGGGCGGTGCGTCAGCGCCGCCGGATGCTCGATGAGCGAATCCACTCCGCCCAGCGAGACGGCGTGGGTGAACAGCCGAACCCGGTCGGTGACCCGCATCGCGTGCTCGTGACCGCCTGCGAGCCGGATGGAGATCATGGCGCCCGACCCGCTCATCTGGCGCCCGAGGAGGCCTGCGCCGTTGCCGTCCAGCCCCGGGTAGAACACCTGTCGGACGCCGGGCCGGAAGCGCAGCCAATCGGCCAGTTCCGCAGCCGTCTCCTGCTGCCTTCGGACGCGGACCGGCAGCGTGGCGAGACCTCGGTGCAACAGGTACCCGGCCATCGGGTGCAGCAGGGCTCCGGTCACCGCACGGACCCGCCGCAACGCCGCCGACCATCCCGCATCGGCCGCGATCACACCCCCGACCACGTCGCCATGACCGCCGAGGTACTTCGTGGCGCTGTGCAGCACCAGGTCCGCGCCGTGCAGGGCGGGTTGCTGGAGCACCGGGGTGGCGAAGGTGTTGTCCACCAACACCGGGCGCCCTGCCGCGGCGGTCACCACGGCACCGATGTCGGTGAGCTCCAGGGTGGGATTGGCGGGTGTCTCGACCACCACCAGGCAGGTGTGCCCGGTCACCGCGTCGGCGACCTGGTGCGGCTCGCAGTAGGTGACCTCGACGTCGAGCAGCCCCGAGGCGAGGAGGTGATCGGTTCCCCCGTACAGCGGCCGCACGGCCACGACGTGGCGGCCGCCGAGTTCGGCCTTGGCGGCCAGTACCGATGCCGTCATGGCGGCCATTCCGGAGGAGAACGCCACGGCATCTTCAGTTCGCTCCAGCTGCGCCAACGCCGACTCGAACCGGGCGACCGTCGGGTTCCACAACCGCGCGTACACGGCGCCGCCTTCGGCAAGCGGCCGGCCACCGCCGGCCATGGACTCGTAGGACGCGCCACCGGCCTCGGAGCCGGGCAGCGGGTTGGTCGATGAGAGGTCGATCGGCGGGGCGTGCACGCCGAGTCGGATCAGGTCTTCCCGGCCTGCGTGGACGGCGATCGAATCGAAGGAGCGAGCACTCTGCGTCATGCGCCGTAGGATGCAAGAAAACATCGGTGTGAAGCGCAATGGACGAAGAAACCTCGGTTTGTGGCGATATCACCGAGGATTATGACGGAAGGTGGCGTGGTGAAGGTGGCCGTATCGAGGAATTCGCCGGAGCAGGCCGGGCTGGACGCCACCGATCTGGAGATCCTGGCCGAGCTCGCGGCCGACGGCCGCATCACCAACGCCGCGCTGGCCGCGCGGGTCGGCATCGCGGAATCGACCTGCATCCACCGAGTGCGCGCGCTGCGGGAGGCCGGCGTCATCGCGGGGTTCCACGCGCAGCTCGACCTCGCCGCGCTCGGCCTGCCGATCCAGGCGCTCATCAAGGTGCGGCTGGGCAGCCACAATCGCGACGAGGTGCTCAGGTTCCACGCCAAGCTCGCGAAGATCCCCGGCATGCTGACCGCGTTCCACGTCGCCGGCGAGGACGACTACCTCCTGCACGTCGCCGTCGCGTCCCCGGAAGTGCTGCGCGACCTGGTCCTGGAGCACATCAACGTCCACCGGGCCGTCCGGCAGACCGAGACCCAGCTGGTGTTCAACGTCCTTCCCGGCACCGGCCCGCTGGCCGCCGCCCGGCCTTGAGCACGGCGTTCCAGGCCGGACGACACCGCATGGCACCTGTGAGCCCGCGGAGACAGGAGCCCGGGGCGGGCACGCCCTGGCCAAACGTGAGAATTATTCATATGATCCTCGTCCGGTGGTGATTCGACAGGAGGCAGCATGTTGCGGTTGCCCAGGTTGTTGCTCGTCCTCGCGCTCGCATCGACCATGGTGGGCGCCGCGGCCCCGGCACAGGCCGCGCCCGCCGATCCCCCGCTGCGCATCGACGGTCGCTGGTTCGTCGACGAGCAGAACCGCGTGGTGCTGCTGCACGGCGTGAACAACGTCGACAAGGACGCCCCGTACATCGAGCCCGGTGACGGCTTCACGTTGACCGCCGACGACGCACGGTTGCTGGCTCGGCACGGGTTCAACACCGTTCGGCTCGGGGTGTCCTTCGACGGACTCATGCCTTCCCGGGGCGACGTCGACGAGGCCTACCTCGACCGCCTCGCCGGGGTCATCGACGTGCTGGGGGCGTCCGGGATCCACGTGTTGCTGGACAACCACCAGGACGGACTGAGCAAGAGCTGGGACGGCAACGGTTTTCCGGAGTGGGCCATCGAGGCGCGACCGCAGTCGTGGGAGTCGAACCCGGGATTCCCCCTCTACTACCTGATGCCGAGCATGAACGCGGGCTGGGACGAGGTCTGGCACAACACGAACGGCGTCGTCGACCACCTCGGTGACGCGCTGGCCGCCCTGGCCGCCCGGGTCGCCGACAAGCCGAACGTGCTCGGCATCGAGCTGCTGAACGAACCGTGGCCCGGAACGGCCTTCCCGACCTGCTTCCCGTTCGGCTGCCCGTTGTTCGACCGCCAGTACCAAGCCGTGCACGAGGATCTGACCGAGCGGATCCGCGAGGTCTCCCCCACCCTGCCGGTGTTCTGGGAACCCAACGTCACCTGGAACCAGACCATGCCGACCCACCTCGCCGAACCGCCGCTGACCCCACCGATCGACGACCCGAACGTCGCGTTCTCCTTCCACGACTACTGCATCATCAGCCAGTCGGCGATCTACCTGGGCATGCCCAAGGAACTGATCGGCATGTGCCCGCTGCAGCACGACATCACCTGGGGCAACGCCGACAAGTTCACCGAACGCACCGGAACACCGGCGCTGCTCACGGAGTTCGGCGACAACGACCCCAAGGTGCTCGGCAACTCGCTGTCGCGCGCCGACGAGCGCTTCATCGGATGGCAGTACTGGCACTACGCGAGCATCAGCGGCCCGGAACCCGAAGAGGACCCGTTCCTCGGTGAGGCCGGACGCCAACTCGTGCGCACCTATCCGCAGGCCACCGCGGGCACACCGGTCTCGATGAACTTCGACCCGGACAACGGCGCTTTCCGCTACACCTACCGCCCCAACGGCACGGCCCAGACCGAAATCTACGTGTCCGACCTGCACTACCCGGACGGCTACACCGTCTCGGCGGCCGGCGGCGAGGTCACCTCCCCACCCGGAGCACCGATCGTGACCGTGCGGGCGACCGGCAGCGAACCGGTCACGGTGAACATCCAGTAGCGATCCGGTGCCGGCCTGCTCCGCAGTGTGAGAACGCATGCCCGCCGCCGCGCTCGCACATAGAGTGCGGTCGCGAGGGAGTCCAAGTCCGTCTTCACACACCGACGTTGGATTCCCTCCTTCTATGCGCGCAGGCATCTCCTAAGATCGGTCGCTCATGCGTGGCATGCCTGAGCGGCAGCGTCTTCCTCCAGCAGCGGGGACCGCGCAGTCGATACATCGGGGGGGGAGGCAGGTCGTGGACGCGGTACGCAGTGTTGTCACACGGGATCACCTGGAAGGCGTCGCGCGTGCGGCTCTGGGCACCGAACACCGCCTCGTCGGCGTCTCGCGGCTCCGAGGTGGAAGCAAGAAGGGCGTATATCGCCTCACCATCGACGATGGCTCCACCGCGATCGTCTACATCTGGGACGACTCCGAGAACTACTGGCCCACCACACAAGCCGACGACGCCGACAACCACACGGACCCCCTCTCGCCTGCCTCCGGCATCGAGCTCTTCGAAGCCGCCCACCGGCATCTGGACACCCTTGGAATCCGCACGCCCCGGATCCATCTGGCCGACCGTGGCGGGAGCCACTGCCCGGCAGACGTCGCGGTGGTCGAGGACGTGCCCGGCGACAACTTGGAAGCACTGCTCCACCAGAACTCGCGCAGCGTGGAAGCGACCATGGCACGACTCGCCGAGGCGCTCGGTGCGATGCAGAGGCACCAGGGGCCACGCTTCGGGAAAGTCGCCCTGATCGACAGGGGCGGCGCCTCCGAGGACAGCTCATGTGAGCAGGTCGTCCTGAGCCGCGCCCTCGATGATCTCACCGAAGCCGCCTCTCGCGACACGCGGATCACACGTTCCCACGACCAGCTGGAGACTGTAGTTCGCAAACTGGCTGCGGCTGTGCGCCCACGATCGCAGTACGGGCTCATCCACGGTGAGCTCGGGCCGGACCACGTGCTGGTGGACCGGCATGGGCAGCCGGTCCTCATCGACTTCGAGGGATTGATGTTCTTCGATGTCGAGTGGGAGCACGCGTTCTTGCGACTGCGCTTCGGCGAGCACTACCGGTGGCTGGACCGCCGTGGCCTCGACGAGCAGCGTCTGACGTTCTACACGCTGGCGATGCACCTGTCTCTCGTCGCCGGACCACTGCGGCTCCTCGACGGCGACTTCCCCGACCGCGACTCCATGAGGGGAATCGCCGAGCACAACCTCCGAGAGGCGCTCGCCTTCCTGCTCATGGACGACCGCTGAACCCCTTGGAATAGATCATCTAGCGCCCGTGCACGGCTTTCGGCTCGCACATCGACAGCTTCACCAACGCCGAGGGCCCGTGGTTCTGGACGCGTTCCGCCAACGCTTGATCAGGTGTCCTTCAGGATCAGCAGCTCGCCTTTGCCGATCGGGGCCAGGGAGCTGAGGTAACCGTCCGAGGCTGCGACCAGCCGGTTGAAGTCTTCCATCTGGTGCGCGTGGGAGATCGCGTTGTCGACGACGAGCAGGCAGCCGTCCGCGAGGATCCGCTGCAACGAAGGCCACCAGTCGGCGTACTGGCCACGATCGCTGTCCAAGAAGATGAAGTCGTACTCGCCGGCGGCGCGTGATGCGATGAATCGGCCGGCGTCGTCCGCGATCTGCTGAATGCGGGGGCGGAGCCCGGCGCGCCGGAAGTTCTGCTCCGCCATCGCGATCTTGTGCGGCGCTCGTTCAATCGTCGTGACCGAGCCGTCCGCACCCACCGCGTCGGCGAGCCACAGCGTCGAGTAGCCGTTCGACGTCCCGATCTCCAGCACGTTCTCGCACTTGCCGACCTTGACGAGCAACGCGAGGAACTTGCCGGTGTCGTGGGTGATGTTCAGCATCTTCCGGCTTCGGTCGCCGGTCGCCGCATCGTTGGTCTCGCCGAATTCTTCCAACTCCCGCAGCAGCCCGGTCAGCTTCTCTTCCACGTTGCTTCCTCGTCTCGTTTCACTGAGCTTTTCCATCCGCTGTGCGGAATGCCGGTGGCTCTGGGTCGTGAGTGGTCATGGCTGCTATGACGACCATAGGCACTCACGACCCCTGTGCATCCGGGGCCTGGCCTGACACTGCGGACCAGGATGAAGGCTCACTACGACATCAACCCGTCGTACTCGCCAGGACATCTCGTCACGGCACTCCCACCATCCCGGAGCGATCTGTGATCCACATTACACAGTCGGCGCATGTCTGCGGTGCTTTCACGGCAGTTCACCGACATCGCCGACGACCGCCCGGCGAAATGCCGTTGGGCGCAAGGGAACCGCTGTGACCGGTGCGGCGAACGTGGTGGCATCTCCCGGAGGTGGAAGAATGCCGGTCATGGCAGTTGCAGGTGACGAGCCCGAATCGGCCCGAGTCGTCCGGCACATCCGCGACGAGATCCTCGACGGCATCCGGAAGCCGGGGAGCAAGCTCGTCGAGCGCGACCTGGCCAATGAGCTGGGCGTGAGCCGGGTGCCGGTGCGCGACGCGCTGAAGACGCTCGTGGCCGAGGGCCTCGTGACGCCCCGGCCTCGGACCTGGGCGGTCGTGCGGGAGTTCACGCCCACCGACATCGCCGACATCAACGAGGTTCGTTCCGCGTTGGAGGTGCTCACGTTCAAGCTCGCCGCGCAGCGCCACACCCGCGAGGGCCTGGCCCGGCTCCGCGCCGCGCTGGATGCCGAGTTGGAGGCGGCACGCGTCGACAACGCCATCGCCGCGCGCCGGTCGGCGGCGGACTTCCACGAGATCGTCACCGAGCTGGCGGGAAACCATCTGCTGAACGAGCTCGGGCAGACGATGCGCAGCCGGATCCGGTGGTTGCTGGTCCAGCACGACGATCTGATGCGTGTGGCCGAGGAACACCGGACGCTGTACGACGCGATCGCTCAGCGGAACGTGGCTCTGGTCGGCGAACTCGTGCTCGACCACATGGAGACCGGGCGGTACCTGCACGGCCCCCACGACGCGGCGACGCGGTCGGAATGAGGTTCTTCCGACCTCGTTCTGGATGGCGGTGCGGGTAGCGGAACTTCAGACGCCGCAGTCACAGCCGCGTCCAGGGCGAAGAAGGCGGAATCGAACTGACCCGGCCGGAGGCCCGGACTCCTCCTTCGCGGCCGGGCCCCCGCTTCGTCGTTCCTAGGCGTAGACGATGCCTTCGGCCACCTCGCCGCGGATCTCGGTGCCGACCTTGCGGGCCAGCAGATCGTCGAGCCGGTCGAGCGGGCCGATCAGCGCGCGTCCACCGGCCCGCGCCACGCGGATCGCGGCGTCGACCTTCGGCTTCATCGAGCCTTCGGCGAACGCGAGGGCCGAGATCGCGTCGGCCGAGGCGGTGAGGATGTTGCGCTGCTCGGGCGTTCCCCAGTTCTCGCTGACGAAGTCGCCGTCGGTGAGCATGATCAGCGTGTCGGCTTCGAGCTCGGCGGCCAGCGCGGCGCTCGCGAGGTCCTTGTCGACCACCGCCTGCATGCCCGTCTGGCGCCCCTTCTGGTCGGCCTTGACGGGCACCCCGCCGCCACCGACGCACACCACGAGCCGATCGTTCTCCAGGAGCAGCCGGACCATCGGCGCCTGCACGACGCGAACCGGGTCGGGCGACGGGACGACACGCCGGAAGGCCGCGCCGTCGCGGGCGATCGTCCAGCGGTACTCGGCCGCGGCTTCCGCCGCGTCCTGCGCGGAGTAGGTCGGGCCGATCAGCTTCGTCGGCCGGTCGAAGGCCGGGTCGTCCTCGTCCACGACCGTCGTCGTGAGCACGGCCGCGACCTCGCGTTCGCCGGCGAGGGCGTTGGTGAGCTCCTGCTGGATGACGTACCCGATCATGCCCTGGGTTTCGGCGCCGAGGATGTCCAGCGGATAGGCGGCGACGTCCTGGTAGGCGAGGTTCTGCAGCGCCAGGAGCCCGACCTGCGGGCCGTTCCCGTGGGTGATGACGACCTCGTTCTCGCGCGCCAACCCGGCCAGCGCCTGGCAGGTCGACTTCACATTCGCCCGCAGCCGGTCGGCCGTCATCGGCTCCCCGCGCCGGGCCAGGGCGTTGCCGCCCAACGCCACAACAACTCGCATGCCTACGTCTCCTTCAGTGCTTTGAGCTGCGACTCACGCGAACCTGCTGCCGCGGATATTGATAATGGTATACCATTTGTGGAAGGCTGTGCGGCCCGGCGACTCCGAAAAGCAAGCAGGGGTGATCCCGATACTCATGCTCCGTACCACTGCGGGCGCGCTCTCGATCGACGCGGAGGCAGCCGACCACCTCGCCGCGAACCTCGGGCCCGGCCGCGTGCATTCGGTCTTCGAGCGCGTGGTAAACGTGCTATCCGACAGCAACAAGCTCGTTGCGCTGTGCGCGGACGGGCTGGACGACGCGCCCTGGAGCGTGCGCGTCGACGTTCCACATTGGACGGAATGGCGGCTCTCCGCGGGCGATGACGTCCGGCTGTCCTCGGCGGCGATCGCGTTCGCGGGCCGTGCGCCTCGGGTCGTCCGGCTAGTCGAAGCGGCCAAATGGTATACAAATTGCGTTCCGGTCGATATCGGGCATGACGAACTGGGGCGACGTGCGAAGGCACTCGCCGCGCTGCTCGACGTTCACGGCGGCAAGGGAGGAGCCGGCGAGGCGCTCACGGCTTTCGAGGCCGAGATCCGGAACTGCCTGGCGCAGGCGTGCACCGCGCTGGTCGCCGCCATTCGCCGCGGGGATGCCGCGGGCGTGGCCGGCGCCGCGACGAGCCTGCTCGGCCTCGGACCCGGGTTGACCCCGGCCGGCGACGACTTCCTCACCGGCATGGCCCTGCTGGCGGCGCAGCCGCGCAGCCGCCTGTCCTGGATCGCTCCCGTCATCGGACGGGTCCTCGACGAAGGCCCGGAGCGGACCACGCTCCTGAGCCGCACCACGCTGCGCGAGGCACTTCGCGGGCGCGCACGGCAATGCCTGCTCGAACTCCTGCCCGTTCTGCTCCTTCCCGACCCGTGCGGCGACGGGCACCTGGAGGAGCGACTTCGGATCCATGCCAAACCGGTGCTGGGCATCGGCCACACATCCGGAACCGACATCCTGTCCGGCCTGCTGGCCGGACTCCGCCTGGAAGAAGAACTGAGAGGTTTCATGTGACTGTCACGGCATTGATCAAGGAGAACACCTACTTCGACTCGGTGTCGCTGATGTCGATCTCGACGAAGGCGAACAAGATCGACGGGGTGGAGCAGGCCTTCGTGGCGATGGCGACCGAGATGAACAAGGGGGTGCTGAAGAACCTCGACCTGCTCACCCCGGAGCTGGCGGCCGCGGGCAACGGCGACCTCGTGATCGTCGCCGTGACCGCCGGCGGGGTGGCCACCGACGACGTGATCGCCCAGATCGAGGACCTGCTCACCCGCAAGGCGCCGGCCGGCGGCGAGACGGCGATCACCTATCGCACGATCGCCTCGGCGGCGGCCGGGGAGCCGGGCGCGAACCTCGCGATCCTCGCGGTGAACGGCGCGTACGCGGCGCGTGAGGCGCGCAAGGCGCTGGAGAACGACCTGCACGTGATGATGTTCAGCGACAACGTCAGCGTCGAGGACGAGATCGAGCTGAAGACCCTGGCCCACCGCAAGGGCCTGCTGATGATGGGCCCCGACTGCGGCACCGCCATCATCAACAACGTCGGGCTCTGCTTCGCCAACGCGGTCCGCCCCGGCACGATCGGCATCGTCGCCGCCTCCGGCACGGGTTCGCAGGAGGTGAGCGTGCGCATCCACGCCCTCGGCGGCGGGATCTCGCAGCTCATCGGCACCGGCGGGCGCGACCTGTCCGCCGAGGTCGGCGGCATCATGATGATCGACGGCATCCGCGCCCTCGCCCAGGACCCGCGGACCGAGGCCATCGTGCTGGTGTCCAAGCCCCCGGCGCCCGAGGTGGAGAAGAAGGTCCTCGCGGAGATCGCGACGGCCGGTAAGCCCGTCGTCGTGTACTTCATCGGCGGTTCCGAGCAGGCCGTGACCGCCGCCGGGGGCCACTTCGCGTCGAGCAGCCAGGACGCCGCGCTGCAGGCGGTCCGTCTCTCGGCCGTCCCGGACGCGGTGGTGCCGGAGCTCGACACCGCTCGCGTGGCCGAGGTGCGCGGCGAGCTCGGCGCGGATCAGCGCTTCGTGCGCGGCCTGTTCTGCGGCGGCACGCTGTGCGACGAGTCGATGTACGCGCTGCTCGACGACGGCGAAGAGGTCTTCAGCAACATCCAGAAGAACGCGGACTTCGTCCTGCGCGCCGCGGACGCCAGCACCGGCCACACGTTCCTGGACTTCGGCGACGACGAGTTCACCAACGGCCGCCCGCACCCGATGATCGACCCGTCGCTGCGGCTGGAGCGCCTGGTCCGGGAGGCCGCGGATCCGGCCGTCGCCGTGATCGTCATGGACTTCGTGCTCGGCTTCGGCGCGCACGAGGACCCGGTCGGCGTCACCCTGCCGGCCATCGCCGAGGCCAAGCGGATCGCCGCCGACGCCGGCCGTCACCTGGAGATCGTCGGGTACGTGCTCGGCACCGACATCGACACGCCGTCGCTGGCCGCGCAGGTGGCCGCCCTCGAAGCCGCCGGGGTCACCGTCACCCGCAGCAGCACCGAAACCGGGCAGTTCGCCCGCGCCATCATCCGGAAGGACGCCAACGCATGAGCACGCCCACCACGCAGCTGTTCGGCAGCGAGCTGAACGTCATCAACGTCGGCCTGGCGATGTTCGCCGACGACATCGCGGCGCAGGGCGGCGCCGTCACGACGCTCGACTGGACTCCGCCCGGCAACGGGAAGCCCGAGGTGATCGCCGCCCTCGATCTGCTGGAGCGCCCCGAGATCGCCGCCAAGATCGAGGAGGCGAACGCCGAGGCGGCCGACCGGGTCATGAACGCCAAGCCGATGCTCGTCGGCTTCGGCCGGGCCATCGACGTCGTTCCCGGGATGACGCCGACCACCATCATCCACGCCGGCCCGCCGATCGAGTTCGAGCGGATGTCCGGCCCGATGAAGGGCGCCGTGCTGGGCGCGCTCGTGTTCGAGGGGCTCGCCGCGGACCTGGCGGAGGCGGAGCGGGTCGCCGCATCCGGGCGGATCGACTTCTCGCCGTGCCACGAGCACGACTGCGTCGGCTCGATGGCGGGCGTCACCTCCGCGTCGATGTACATGCACATCGTGCACAACGAGACGCACGGCAACTACTCCTACACCAACCTGTCGGAGCAGATGGCCAAGATCCTCCGGATGGGCGCCAACGACGAGAGCGTCGTCGAGCGCCTGATCTGGATGCGCGACGTGCTCGGCCCGATGCTCAAGGAGGCGATGGAGATCGGCGGGCCGATCGACCTGCGCCTGCTGCTGGCGCAGGCGCTGCACATGGGCGACGAGGCGCACAACCGCAACAACGCCGGAACCCTGCTGCTGTTCCAGGCGCTGGCGCCGTCGCTGCTGCGCACGAGCTTCACCACGGAGCAGAAGAAGGAGGTCTTCGACTTCATCGCGAGCTCCGACTACTTCTCCGGCCCGACCTGGCTGGCGATGGCGAAGGCCGCGATGGACGCCGCGCACGGCATCGAAGGCTCCACAGTGGTCACCACGATGGCGCGCAACGGGGTCGAGTTCGGGCTGCGGGTGAGCGGCCTGCCCGGCAACCACTGGCTCACCGGCCCGGCCCAGAAGGTCGTCGGCCCGATGTTCGCCGGGTACCAGCCCGAGGACGCCGGTCTCGACATCGGCGACTCCGCCATCAGCGAGACCTGCGGCTTCGGCGGCTTCGCGATGGCGGCCGCCCCGGCGATCGTCGCCCTGGTCGGCGGCACCGTCGAGGAGGCCGTCGCCTACACCCGGGACATGGGCCAGATCACCACGGCCGAGAACCCGAACCTGACGATCCCGTCGCTGGGCTTCCAGGGGCTGCCCACCGCGATCGACGTCCGCAAGGTGCTCGACACCGGGATCCTGCCGGTCATCAACACCGCCATCGCGCACAAGGAAGCCGGCATCGGCATGATCGGCGCCGGCATCACCAACCCGCCGGCCGAGGTCTTCGAGAAGGCGATCATCGCGCTCGCCGAGAAGTTCGCCCAGCAGTTCCCCCGCACAGAAAACTGATACCGCGGACATGACAAAACCATCGGGAACAGCGCAAGATGCCCACACCGGCATCGAACTCGAGTCAGAGTTCGAGCACAGCCCGGTTCCACCGTCCCACCGGAAGTCGCTCCTGACGGTTTCGGCCGTCTGGTTCGGATTCCCCATGATCCTGACCAACGCCGTGCCCGGTGGCCTCGTGGTCGCCCTGCTCGGCTTCTGGCAAGGACTGGCCGCGATCCTGGTGGCCAACGTCATCATGTTCGCCTACGTCAGCCTGCTCAGCTACCGGGCCGGGCAGACCGGCAAGAGCTTCTCGCTCCAGGCGACCGAGACGTTCGGAACCGCCGGGTACGCGATCGCCTCCGGCTTCCTGTCCACAGTGGTCGTCGGCTGGTTCGCCTTCAACACGGGCGCGACCGGGGCGAGCCTCAACGAGGCGTTCGGCTGGAACGAGACCCTCGTGGCCGGCGCGGCCGGCGTCGTCTTCATCGCCGTGACCTACCTCGGCATCAAGGCGCTCTCCTGGCTCGGGGCGATCGCGGCGCCGCTGTTCATCATCGCGGCCGGGACCGCCATGGTCGTCGCGGCGAGCAACGGCGACTTCGGGCAGATCACCGAATTCCACGGGACCGGCGGTGGCGCCATGACGTTCGGGGTGGCGGTCACCACGATCATGGCGACCTTCGCCGACTCCGGCACCATGACGGCCGACTTCACCCGGTGGTCGAAGAACGGCCGCCAAGCCGTGTGGGCCACGGCCACGGCGTTCCCCGTGGCGAGCCTCGTCGCGCAGCTCAGCGGCGGCATACTCGTCGCCGCCGGCGCGATCGCCTCGGCCGAAACGGCGGGTGGTGACTTCACGCCGATCCTCACCGGCGTGGGAAGCCCGGTCCTCAACGTGCTCGTCGTCGTGTTCGTGGTGATCAACCTGGGTTCGGTCTGCACCCACTGCCTCTACAACGGGGCGCTGGGCTGGTCGCACCTGGTCCGCTCCAAGATGCGGCTGCTCACCCTGGTCCTCGGCGTGATCGGCGTGCTCGTGGCGCTGCTCGGAGCCTGGGACTACTTCGTGAACTGGCTGTCGATCCTCGGCGTCCTGGTGCCGCCGCTGGGAGCGGTGCTCATCGCGGACCAGATCATCCTCCGCGGCCGCCTGGCCGGCCGTGCCGAGACCAGGTTCCGCCCGACGGCGTTCATCGCGTGGGCGGCAGGTGCGGCGGTCGCGCTGCTCGTGCACGTGGTCGCGCCGTCGTTCTCGGACGCGGTGGTCGGCCTGCTGGTGGGCCTCGTGGTCTACCTGGCGGTAGAACTACCGCGGAAGCAAGTTCCGCAGGCGTGAGGAGAGGGCCCCGACGGGGCCCTCTCTGCGTTCCGGCCGCGAAGCGTCGCGGTGGCCTTGGACACCGGCCGATGCGTCCACGGCGGGTGACAGCCGGCATCAGGCGGGTTGCAGGACTTCTATGTCGCCGATGGCGAGGTGCACGTCGAAGATCCGGTCGTCGATGCGCCAGCCCACGGATTCGCGGCGCAGGTGGTCGCGGTACACACCGAAGCATTCGTACGGTGGCAGCGAGGATCGCGCGCCTGCACCGTAGTGGAAGACGCGAGCCTTGCAGGTCGCAACGGCCGTGTCACCGTGGATCTCGATCAGATGCGTGCCCAGCAGGCGAACGCTGAGAACCCGCGGCGGTGCGAGTGTCGTAGGTGGGTTATGCGCCTGCGGCGCATGCAACACCCATCGACATGCGGCTTTGCGACCCGCGGCTACGGACCAATCAGGATGAAAACGCTCATTGGATGTCGAGCGGGATCATCGCCTCGTCGCCGTTCCGGCAACAGCTCCGGTCCCGGCCAATGAGACGTCGACGGAATCCGCTGAGGCCGGACATTCACCGGCTCGCGCGCAGGTAGCCGGTGATCATCGCCACGAGCTCGTTCTCCAGCCGCGTGGTGTCGATGGAGCCGGGCGCGGCGATGAGCTGGTGCACGGTCAGCTCCACAGTGGACGCCACGAGCCGGGCGGCCGTGTCCTTGTCCCGGACCCGGACCTCCGCGTGGCGGTCGAGCAGATCCCGCAGGCCACCGACTATCTCCCACTCGTGCCGGGTGACCCGCTCCAGCAACTCGTCGGAGCGGGGCGCCTGCTCGATCATGATCCGCAGCAGCTGCGGGTCGTCGAGATGGTTTTCGATCACCACTCGCACGAACGCCCGGACGATGTCCTCGAGCGACTCCGGCAGGTCCTCGTACTGGCGGAGCGTCGCGGCCGCCCGGTCGCCGTCGAGGTGGCGGGTCAGCAGCTCGGCCAGGATCGCGTCCTTGTTCGGGTAGTACTGGTACAGCGAGCCGATCGAGATCCGCGCCCGCTCGGCGATCCGGTTCGTGGTACCGGCGGCGTAGCCGTGCTCCGCGAAAATGTGAGCAGCCGCGGTGAGGATGCGCTGCCGGGTCAGCTCGGCCCGGACCTGGCGCGGCTGTTTGCGCGGCTGGAGCCGGCGCTGCTCCAACGTCATGGCACCCCCTGCGAACCGGCGCGAAAGCGAGTAGCGCACAAACCGAATGATTGCTCATAATTGTGCCATGACCAGCACTGATCGCGTCAGCGAGACTCGCCCGCGCCGGGTCTCCTTCGAGGAGGTCCGCGCCCGGCTCGGGGAGCCCGAGGCCCTGATCAAGGCCAAGGTCCACGACCGCATCGACCGGCACTTTCGCCGTTTCATCGCCCATTCCCCGTTCCTGGCGATGGCCACGTCGGATGCGACCGGCCTGCCGGACTGCTCACCGCGCGGCGACTACCCGGGGTTCGTCAAGGTGCTCGACGAGCGCACGCTCGCGATTCCCGACCGGCCGGGCAACAAGCTGGCCGACTCGTTCCGCAATCTCGCCGAGAACGACGGGATCGGGCTGATGTTCGTCGTCCCCGGGGTGCGGGAGGTGTTGCGCGTCAACGGTCGTGCGTATCCCACCGACGAACCGGACGTGCTCGCCCGGATGCAGACCGAGGGCAAGGACGCGGAGCTGGCGCTCGTCGTGGAGGTGGCAGAGGTCTTCTTCCACTGCGGACGCGCGCTGATCCGGTCTCGGCTGTGGGATCCCACGAGTCAGGCCCTGGCCGAGGAGTTGCCGTCGGCGGGTGAGATGGCCGCCGAGCAGATGGGGGTCGACGTCGATCCGGCGGCGCTGGAGAACATGCTCGAAGCCGGCTACCGGCAGCTGTACTGAGGGGATCCGCTTGATGCAGCGAACAATTCTCGACCACGTGGAGCCGGTCGCCGAGGGCGTCGTCTCGCTCGTCCTGCGCGGCGCCGAGGGCCCGCTGGCGCCCTGGGAACCGGGCGCACACGTCGATCTGGCACTGCCCAACTGGCTGACCCGGCAGTACTCGCTGTGCGGGAACCCGGCCGACCGCGACAGCTACCGCGTCGCCGTCCGCCACGACCGGCTCAGCCGGGGCGGCTCGGAGTACGTCCACCTGTTCCTGCGCACGGGCCGCGCGCTCGAAGTCTCGGTGCCACGGAACAACTTCCCCTTGCTGCCCGCACCGGAGTACCTGTTCCTCGCCGGAGGGATCGGCATCACCCCCATCGTGCCGATGCTGACGGCGGCGGTCGAAGCGGGAGCCTCGGCGACGTTGGTGTACGTGGGCAGGGCGGCGGCCACCATGCCTTTCGCCGACGAACTCCGAACTGCCCACGGCGATCGGGTGCGCATCCACGCCACCGAGGAGCACGGCAGGCCGGATTTCGCTGCGCTGGCGGCCGCGCTGAGCCCTCGAGCGCTGGTGTACTGCTGCGGCCCTGCGTCGATGCTCGACGCGGCCGAGGCGGCTTTCTCCGCGCAGCGGCTGCACATCGAGCGTTTCCGTCCGGCAGTCAAGGAGTTCGCGCCCAACAAGCCGTTCGAAGTGCACTGCGTCCGATCAGGACGAAGCGTGCAGGTCGGCCTGGAGGAGTCCATGTTGAACGCGCTGAACCACGCGGGGTATCGGATACCGTCCGGCTGCCGCGAAGGGGTTTGCGGCAGTTGCGAGATCGTCGTCATCGACGGGGAGCCGGAGCATCGCGACGACATCGGCGCGCCGCCCGGTCGCATGTACTGCTGCGTCTCCCGCGCGCTCTCGTCCGGCCTCACCGTCGACCTCTGACAGCGCCTTCTCCGGGACGCTCCGGTGGATCTTCAGGCCCAGCACCCGGTGAGCGCAGTCGGATCGCCGAACGCTACCGCGACGCCGCCGAACGCATCGCCGGCATCGCAGCGCGTGCTCGCCGGCACAGCTGGAAGCCATCGCGAAGGTCATGCCCTCCGCGCGCACCGGCCGCGCAGACATCCCAAGACGGCCCACATGCCCCGCCCGGTTCCGTCCTCGGCGGTGTATCCGCCCTGCACCGAGCACTTCGGCATGTCGCTCCCCCACTTCACCCCGCAGACGCGGTTCCCCCATCAGCCCCTGACGGCGTGCAGGGGCCGAGATCACCAGTGGTGGTTGCAGTCCTGCAAGATTGATCGGGTGCAAAGCGAATCCGAACGGAACCTCGTGCAACGATCCATCTCCCGTCGCGCTCTTCTCAGCACGATCGCACTCCTACCGGTGGCTGGGTGTGCTCAAAGCGCACCGATGGCGAACCCGCCCTCAAGCCCCACCGCTCCACCGACGACGTCCGCATCCGCTCTCCCGCCGACCGACGGCGACCTCCTCGCGTTGGAGCGAAAGTTCGACGCACGCCTCGGGGTCTATGCCCTCGCCACCGGCACCGGCACCGCTATCGCCCACCGGGCCGACGAGCGGTTCCCGTTCTGCTCGACGTTCAAGGCACTGGCGTCGGCGGCCGTGCTGCACCGCAATCCACTGTCCCATTTGGACACACTTGTCACCTACACCGAAGCCGACCTCATGAAGAGCGCGAGGATCACCAGCAAGCACCTGGCCACCGGGATGACCATCCGCCAGCTGTGCGACGCCGCGGTCCGCTTCAGCGACGGCACCGCCGGCAACCTCCTGCTCCGCGACCTCGGCGGCCCGGCCGAACTGACGGCGTACACGCGAAGCCTTGGCGACACGGTCACCAGAATGGACCGAGTTGAACCGATGATCACCGAAGCCACCCCCGGCGACCCCCGCGACACCACCTCTCCCCGCGCGATCGGCACCGACTTCCACCGCATCGTGCTGGGCGACGCCCTGCCGACCGACAAGCGCGCCTTCCTCCTCGACCTGCTGGAGCGCAGCGTCACCGGCGCCAAGCGCATCCGGGCCGGCTTGCCACCGGGCTGGACGGCCGCCGGCAAGACCGGGACGGGCGACTACGGCACGGCCAACGACATCGCAGTCGTGCGGCCCCCGAACGGCGAGCCGCTCGTCATCTCCATCATGTCCAGCAGGGCCGCGAAGGACGCCGAGTACAACGAGGCCCTCCTCGCCGAGGCGACCACCAACATCGTGGAGAGGCTTGCCTGACGGAGACATCGAGCCGCAGGCCGCCGATGCAGGGGTGGTCGTGGCCGCGCCTCCGATGTCGGTCTCAGATCACAGCGCCCGATCTGTCCGGACGAACAATCATGCTCTAGCTTTAGGTTAGCCTAAGCATACTGATCGGGTCGGTGTGCGTCCGTCCTGCGGCTCCGAGGTGGTTCCGCGTGCGTTACCGCCGCCTGGGCTCGGGGCTCGACGAAAGGGGTTCTTCGCATGCGTCCACGCCTCCTGCGGACCGCCGTCGTCGCGGCCGTCGCTGCGATGGCGCTCAGCGCTTGTTCGTCCACGAGCGGGAACGACACTGCTCCGGACACGGTCGCCGGGGACGCGTTCCCGGTCACGATCAAGCACGCGTTCGGCTCCACCACGATCAACGAGAAGCCGGCGCGGATCGCCACCGTGGCGTGGGCCAACCACGAAGTGCCCCTGGCGCTGGGAATCGTGCCCGTCGGCATGGCGAAGGCCAATTTCGGCGACGACGACGGCGACGGTCTGCTGCCGTGGGTCGAGGCCAAGCTGGACGAGATGAACGCCGAGCCGCCGGTGCTGTTCGACGAGACGGACGGCATCGACTTCGAAGCGGTGTCCGACACGCGGCCGGACGTGATCCTCGCGCCGTACTCCGGGCTCACGCAGGAGGAGTACGCGACCCTCAGCGAGATCGCCCCGGTGGTCGCCTACCCCGAATCCGCGTGGGCGACCTCCTGGCGCGACAGCATCACGCTGGGCAGCAAGGCGATCGGCCGATCCGCGGATGGTCAGCGGCTGATCGCGGACATCGAGCAGCAGATCGCCGACGTCAAGGCGAAGTACCCGCAGCTCCAGTCGAAATCGACGATGTTCATGACCCACTTCGACACGACGGACCTGAGCCAGATCGGGTACTACACCACGCACGACACCCGCACGCGGTTCTTCGAAGATCTCGGCATGCGCACGCCGGGCAGCATCGCGGAGGCGTCGGCGACCACCGACAAGTTCGCCCTCCGGCAGAGCGCCGAGCAGATCGACGTGTTCGACGACGTGGACATCGTCGTCGGCTACGGGGACGAGGAGGTCGGACGCGCACTGGCCGCCAATCCGCTGTTGTCCAAGATGCGCGCCGTGTCCAACGGCTCGATCGTCATGCTGCCCGGCAGCTCGCCATCGGGAACCGCGGCCAATCCGACGCCGATGTCGGTGCCGTGGGTGCTGGACGAGTACGCGAGCAAGCTCGCAGCGGCCGCTGATCGGGTCAAGTGAGCGAGACGACCGACCAGACGACCCTGGCGGCGGGGAGCGCGGGACGCTCAGGTCGTGTGCGGGCCGTCTGGCTGCTCGCCGTGCTGGCCGTCCTGTTCGCGGCCGTGATCGCGTCGGTCGTCGTCGGTGCGCGCGGTGTCTCCGCCGCCGACGTCCTCTCCGGTGTGCGCGGCGCGGACGGGACGCTGGCGGAAGCTGCAGTCGCGCAACGCGTTCCGCGCACCCTGCTGGCAGTCCTCGTCGGCGCGGCGCTCGCCATGGCCGGGACGGTCATGCAGGGGGTGACGCGCAACCCGCTCGCGGACCCCGGAATCCTGGGGGTGAACCTGGGCGCCTCGCTGGCGATCGTCACCGGCATGGTCTCGTTCGGCCTGGTCAGCGCCGCTTCCCACGTCTGGGTCGCCATTTTCGGTGCGGCGGCGGCCGCGGTGTTCGTCTACGCCGTCGGCTCCCTCGGTCGCGGCGGTCCGACCCCGCTCAAACTCGCCCTCGCGGGGGCGGTGACTTCGGCGGCGCTCGCCGCGCTGATCAACGCGGTCGTCCTGGCGCGCAACGACGTCGCGTCCACCTTCCGGTCCTGGCAGGTCGGTGGTGTCGGCGGTGCGTCCTTCGAGCGGATCGGGCAAGTGCTGCCGTTCCTGGTGGTCGGGATGGTGATCTGCCTGCTCACCGCACGCGGCCTGAACTCCCTGGCGCTGGGCGATGACCTGGCTGCCGGGCTCGGCGAGCGCGTCGCGCTGATCCGCGCCGGCGCTGCGCTCGGCGCTGTCGTGCTGTGCGGCGCGGCTACCGCGGCGGCGGGCCCCATCGGGTTCGTCGGCCTGGTCATCCCGCATCTGTGCAGGCTGCTGATCGGGGTCGACCACCGCTGGCTGCTCCCGTTCTCCGCGCTGGGGGGAGCGGTGCTGCTGACGTTCGCCGACGTCGTCGGCCGTCTCGTGGCCAGGCCCGAGGAGATCGACGTGGGCATCATCACCGCGCTTGTCGGGGCGCCGTTCTTCGTCTGGATCGTCCGCCGGCAGAAAGTCCGAGCCCTGTGAACGCCACCGCCCTCTCCAGCGCCCCCTCGACCGTCGATCTCGTGATCCGCACCAGGGTCGCCCGGTCCCGTCGCCGCCGAATCGTGATCGCGGTGCTCGTCGCGCTGATTCTCGTGTCCGCGGCGGTGTCGCTGATGATCGGCCAGCGGTTCTACCCTCCGGGTGACGTGATCGCCGTGATCCTCGGGGAGCGGGTGCCGGGGGCGTCGTTCACCGTGGGACGGCTGCGACTGCCGCGCGCAGTGCTGGCGACGCTCGTCGGACTCTGCTTCGGCCTGGGCGGCGTGACCTTCCAGACCATGTTGCGCAACCCGCTGGCCAGCCCCGACCTGATCGGCGTGAGCGCGGGCGCCAGCGCCGCCGCGGCGTTCGCGATCGTGTCGCTCTCCCTCTCCGGCGCCGCCATCGAGGTGTTCGCCATCGCCGCGGGACTCGGCGTCGCACTGCTCATCTACCTGCTGTCCTACCGCGGCGGAGTCGCCGGAACCCGGCTGATCCTGGTCGGCATCGGAATCGCGGCGATGCTGGACAGCACGATCAGCTGGGTGCTCAGCGAGGCCGGGGAATGGGACCTCCAGCAGGCACTGCGGTGGCTGACCGGCAGCCTCAACGGCGTCTCCTGGTCCGACGTCGTCCCCGTCTCGTGCGCCGTGATCGTGCTGGGACCGCTGCTGTTGGCCCAGACCCGTCGTCTCGCCACCATGCAGCTCGGCGACGACGTCGCCGCGGCGCTCGGCGTGCGCCTCAACCTCACCAGGGTGGTCGTGATCGTCTGCGCGGTCGGGCTGATCTCGTTCGCGACGGCCGCCACCGGCCCGATCGCGTTCGTCGCGTTCCTCTCCGGCCCGATCGCCGCCAGGCTCGTCGGACCGAGTGGTTCGCTGCTGATCCCCGCGGCACTGGTCGGAGCGCTGCTCGTGCTGCTGGCGGATTTCAGCGGTCAGTTCCTGCTGGGCGCTCGATACCCCGTCGGCGTCGTCACCGGCGCGCTCGGGGCCCCCTACCTGATCTACCTCATCGTTCGCACCAATCGTGCTGGAGGATCGCTGTGACCACCACCCACGGCCTCGCGGTGGATGAGCTGACCATCGGCTACGGCGATCGCTCGGTCATCAGCTCGCTGGACCTGGTGATCCCTCCTGGCGAGATCACCGTGATCGTCGGAGCGAACGCTTGCGGCAAGTCGACGCTGCTGCGCTCGATGTCCCGCTTGCTGGCCCCGCAGGCGGGCCGGGTGCTGCTGGAGGGCAAGCTCGTGCACCGCATGCCCGCCAAGGAGCTGGCCCGCCGAATGGGCCTGTTGCCCCAGTCGCCGCTCGCCCCGGAGGGCATCACGGTGACCGAACTCGTCGGCCGCGGGCGCCACCCGCACCAGGGCATTCTGTCTCGCTGGAGCAAGGAGGACGATGCGGCCGTCGCGGCGGCCCTGGAGGCGACCTCGACGACGGAGCTGGCAGACCGCGCCGTGGACGAACTCTCCGGCGGTCAGCGACAGCGCGTGTGGATCGCCATGGTGCTCGCCCAGCAAACCGATCTGCTGCTGCTCGACGAGCCCACGACGTTCCTGGACGTGAGCCACCAAATCGAGGTGCTGGACCTGCTCACGGACCTGAACCGCTCGCGCGGTACGACGATCGTGATCGTCCTGCACGACCTGAACCTGGCCGCCCGCTACGCCGACCACCTGATCGCATTGGCCAACGGCGGCCTCCACGCATCGGGCGCCGCCGACGAGGTCCTCACCGAGGAGGCCGTGCGCGCCACCTTCGGGCTCGAATGCCAGATCATCACCGACCCGATTTCGGGCAAGCCGCTCATGGTCCCGATGGGCAGGCACCACACCCGCGCCGGAGGAGATGCTGCGGCGGAAAGGGCCGGCAGGGGCACGATCTGACCGCCGGCTCAGGGTGATTGCGAACGCGTTCAACGCCATCCGCGAAGTTCGGTTCGGCGGACTCGCGTTCCCCCTGCATGGGATGCGCCCCGATCCCCGTATGCGCGCGATCTCAGCGGCCCCCTACTTCGCTGGGACCATCGCGACCGGTAGCTTCACCCGTGCACTGTTGACCATCGCGATCACCACGACCGCCGGGCCGGCCGTCCTGTTCACCGCGGGGCGCCGGATGCAGCGGCCGGACAGGAGCCTCTCGTGACCACCGCACTGATCATCGGCGACGTCCAGCGGGGCATCACGAGCAACTATCCGTTCGCCAGGCAGGTCAAACCGCCGCTCACCGAACTGCTCCCGCGCGCCCGCGCGGCCGGTGCCCTCGTTGTGTTCGTACGCTTCGCCGTCCGGAGCAACGGAGCCGACTTGCCGCCGGGCAACGCGATGTTCAGGACGTTCCACGAAGCCGGGGACACCTTCCACGAGGGATCGGCCGGAACCGAGATCGATCTGCCGGTCGCCGACGAGGACGTCGTCGTGCTGAAGCGCCGTGCCAGCGCGTTCGCCGGCACAGATCTGGACCTCGTGCTCCGCGCCGGCGGCGTCGACACCCTCGCGATCGCCGGAGTCGCGACCAGCGCAATGGTGGCCGCGACGTGCTACGACGCGGCGGACCGCGGCTACGAAGTGACCGTGCTGCGGGACGGTTGCGCCGACGACGATCCGGCAATGCACGACTTCTTCATGGACGCCGTCTTCCCCAGTCGGGGATTCGAGGTCGTGCCCTGCGCCGGTTGGTCGTAGAACTCCGCTCCGGGCCGGGGAAGTAACCATCAGCGCACGCGGTGATGGTTCCTCGCCGAGCCCGGCACGGCCGCGCCGCCGTTCGTGGTTCACGGGAGTCCGAGCGTTGCCGGGTCTACCTCGACCCAGCCGGTTCGGTTGAAGCGAAAGCCATCCGGCAGACGGACGGGCGAAACCGGTTGCGGCTGCTGGTCGCGCCAGCACGTGAACAGGTGCGGCTGGTGCCAGCGCCCGTCTTGGCGCCGTGCGTCGTTGAGATCGTCGTTGATCCAGTCGTTCCGGCTGATGTCGTTCTTCACCCGGCGCCACGCCTCGTCCAGATCCTTGACGTGGCCGTGGAAGAGGACGTCGTCGACGGTCAACAGCGATCGAACGGTCCGGGTGCTGTCGGCGGCGTAGCAGGAGAAGCCCTTGCCCATGCCGGTTTTGCGGCGACCTCGACGGGGCGCTGGCCGACCTGACCGAGGCCAAACGGCTGGCCCGCGAGTTCGGGTCGCTCAGCCTCAGCGACGAGATCTTCATCGACCTGCGCCTGATCGATCTCCACGTGCGGCTCGACGAGACCGCGCGGGCGACCGAGATGATCGACGCGACCCGGGAGCGCGCGCTGCGCTCGGCGACGCCCGAGATGGCGATGCTGCTCGACGCGCGGGAGGCCGGCCTGGAGGTGCGGCTCGGTGGCCTGGACCGGGCGCGCGAGCTGATCGAGTCTGCCGATCGTCGCGGTGGTGGCGGTGACCGTGGCCGGCCTCGCCGCGCTGTACGGGCAAAACCGTGACGTGGCCGTCATTCTCGGCGCGGCGGCCCGCCTACGGGGCGCCCACGACCACACCGACCCGCAGGTCCGCACGCTGACCAGCCACGGCCGGGCCGCGCTCGGCGACGAGCGCTTCGCCGAGGCGTACGAGCTCGGCTGGCGACTGGACGCACCGGCGGCCCTGACCCGGACCGACCCGGCGCGGCTGCGCCGCGCGGCACTGCCCGCGGCGGATGCACCGGGCCCGGCCGTAAATCGCTTGATCTAGCCACAGGTCGACGCTGCAATGTGACGGGACACCACGAGTCGTGGTGCCCGCATCCCGGGGAGGCAGCGGCAGCGATGGAGATCCGTTCCACTACCGACCAGGACCTCGACGTCTTCGTCGACACGGTCCATGCCGCGTTCGGGCGCTTCCCGGAAACCCCGCCCGATGGCGGCGGGGGCTGGTGGTCGGCGCTCGAAATGGACCGCAACCTGCTCGCCACGGCGGCGGACGGGCGGCCCGTCGGCACCGCCGGTGCGTACTCCTTCGAACTCACCCTGCCCGGCGAGATCCCCGTCCCGGCCGCCGGGGTGACCGCCGTCGGCGTCCTGCCCTCGCACCGGCGCCAAGGCGTGCTCAGCGCGATGATGCGACATCAGCTCACCGAGCTGCGGGCCCGAGGGGAGATCCTCTCCGCACTGCTGGCCTCCGAGGCCCTGATCTACCGCAGGTTCGGCTACGGACCGGCGACCTACACGCAGCGGCTGATCGTGCCACGCCACCAGGCAGCCCTCGCCGTCCCCCGGGCACGCGGAACGGCCGACGCCCCAGCGACCGGATCGGTCGAGCTGCTGCGGCGTGCCGAGTGCGGCGAAATCCTGGAAGAGGTCTACGACCGGTACCGCCGCGCACAGCCCGGCGCGCTGTCCCGGCCGCACCACTGGTGGGCCTTGGGCGCGGGGCAGCCCCCGGTCTCTCCGGCGCCGCGCTACGTCGCCGTCCACCGTGACGCCGACGGCGTCGCGGACGGGTACGCCAGCTATTCGCTCGGCGAGCCCGGCACTTTGACCGTCGACGAGACCGTCGCCACCGACGACGCCGTCTTCACGGCCCTGGCCCAGTTCGTGCTCGGACACGACCTGGTCGCCCAGGTCGTGTTCAAGAAGTTCCCGCCCGAGCACCCGCTGCGCTGGCAACTCGCGGACTTCCGCGCCGGCCAGGTGGATGACGACACGGACTGGCTCTGGGTGCGGCTGCTGGACGTCCCGCGTGCGCTGACCGCGCGCGGCTGGTTCATGGACGGCGAGCTCGTCCTCGACGTCGACGATCCGTTCCTCGGCGAGCACGGCCGCTACCTGCTGACCGTCCGGGACGGCCAGGCCGACTGCGTCCCGACGGACCGGGAGCCCGACCTGTCCCTGGACGTCAGCGATCTGGGCTCGGTCTACCTCGGCGGCACCGCCCCGAGCACGCTCGTGCGTGCCGGACACATCCGGGCCCACCGCCCGGGCGCCGCGATGCTCGCTGACGCCCTCTTCCGCGCCGAGCGCTCCCCGCACTGCCTGCACTGGTTCTGATCAACGGCACCACGACGCAGATCTCGTTCGTGGCAGGAGCGCCTCGGCATTCGCAGTGGTCTTCCCTCTCGACTCGCAGTCACCTGACGCGCACAGCCCATGCTGCGGCTGGAACAGCAACAGCTCACGTATTCCTTGACGTCGCCCCACTTCCGTCGCGCCGGGCAGCTGACCCTTCATCAGCTTCGAGCGTTCCTGCGCGACAACCTCGCTCGCACGAGGTGATGTCCCTCGTGGCCGCCCGCCGGCGACTGATCATTTCCACCCGCCTCCCCCTGAAATCCATTGCTGCAGCAGGACGATTACCGGACTGGCAGGATTTGCACGCGCGCCCCCTTGCCCCAGTCCGGTCAGGCGGTTCGTGCTTCGCGTCGTGAGCGGATCGCCAGGCGTCGCACGTGCCATGCCGAGTAGATTCCGCCGCATGCCATGAGCCACGGGACGGCGATCACCGAGCCCGACAGGACTGTTACGACCGCGACCAGCACGATGCCCAGCGCCGAATCCGCAAGCCGGACGAGGAAGAGCTGGCGTGACATGCGCCGGGCGACCACCTCGGTGACATGGGGCAGTCCCGCTGCCCAGACCATCAAGTACGCGACCCACCCGAGCACCAGCAGGGGGTCCACGGCTTGACCGGTCAGCAAGGTGCCCAGGGGGTTGGCGAGCAACGTCAGCGCGACGCCGCCGACTCCGGTGCCGGTGATCAGCAGCCACGTCGCGCGGTGGACGAGCCGCTGCGCGGCGACGGCGTCGTGCCTCATCTTGGCGACGAAGTTCGACAGCAGGAAACTGCCCGCGCCGTTGATCACGACCTGCAGCGGCGCGACGACGAGGCGACCGGCTTCGAGCATTCCCACCGCGGCCGTGGACACCAGCAGCGCGACCAGGGCGCGTGAACCGAGGAGTGCGGCCGGACGCAACGCGGCCTGCAAGGATCTCCAGGCGGCGAACGACATCACCGCGGGCAGACCGGCGGTTCCGGCCCGCAGCTGCCGCAATTCCGCTGCGGGCAGCTGCACAACGCCCACGAACACCGCTGCGGCCGCTCCGACGGCCATCGACAGGAACAGCGCCGGCAGCGAGACGCCGGCCACCACTGCTGGTGCGAGCGCGAGCACCGTCCCGGTGACGTGCACGATGTCGTTCCCCACGAGGTGCCAGAACTGCAATCTGGCCATGAGCAACCGCCGCACCGTTTCCGCGGCCAGTCGCAGCACTACCATCGTCCCGAAGGCCAGTGCGGTAGCTGGTTCGCCGTCGCGCAGCAGCAGGGCCGTGCCGACTGCGGCGGCGAAGCACAGCGTCCAGCCCGCGAGGGCGCTGGTGACGATGCTGGCCCGGATGCGGGGTTCGCGGCGGTCGAGGACCGCTAGCGAGTCACCCACCCAGCCCGTGTACAGCGCGATCGCCGTCACCAGCAACGCCAGCAGCAGCACGAAGGATCCGAACTCGGCGAGCCCCAGCGTGCGGGCGGCCAGCACTTGGAGCACCAGGCTCGTGCCCGCGGTGATGCCCTGCGACAACACCGGGGCGGCGACCTTCGGGATAAGGCGCCGTTTCGGCGCTCGCGCGCCGGTCGTGGTCATCGGGATGGTTGGGGGGCGGGAGATTCGCCGGCGCGCCAGGCCGGGGCCGCCCCGGCGAACGTCAGCACGTACCCGGTGATCGTCCCGCCGAACAGCTGCAGCTGCTCGCGCAACCTGCGCAGCGAACCGAGATCGCCGTCGCGCCGCACCGTCACCACCACCCCGTCAGACGCGCTGATCAGCGACGTCGTCTCCGGCTGGGAGATCAGCGTGGGCAGGTCCACCAACACCAGGTCGTAGCGCGACCGCATCTCCGCGATCACCTGCTGCAGCAGCCCGGACCGCAGCTGCTCCCGGGAGTAGGGCTGTCCGTGCCCCGCGGGCACCACGCTGAACCCGACACCGTTGCCCAGGTGCACCGGGTGCGCCGACTGGGCCAGCGACGCGGTCCCGGTGGCGATCGAGGTCAGCCCGGGCCAGTCGGCCAGGCCCAGCATCTGCGACAAGTCGCGGGAGCGGAACGCGGCGTCGACCACCAGCACCTGCAGGCCGTCCCGGGCGGCGGCGCCGGCGATCTGCAGCGTGGTCGTCGTCGCTCCCTCGCCGCCGGACGGGCCCGTGACGAGTACGACTCCCCTGCCCACCGTCGACCGCAGACCGGAGGCCACCAGCTGGTAGGAACGCAGCGGCGGGACGCCCGGTCTGCGCAGCGCCAGGATGGCCTGGGCGGGCAGCGTCTCGATCTCGCCGAGCACCGGTTCGTCGACGACGCGGGTGAGGTCGTCGGCATCGCGCACCCGGTGATCGCGATCGGCGCGGAACCAGGCCAGCGCGGCCGCGAGCATCAGGCCGACGGCCGTGCCGATGGCGAAATCGCGCAGGACCCCGCGCCAAGGGCTCGTGCCGTCCGGCGACGCGACATCCACGAACGACACCCCGTCGGCGAACTGGGCCGCCACCACCCGGATCCGGGTGATCTGCTTGTCCAGATCGCTGAGCGTCGAGCCGGCGGCCGAGCCGACGGGGCTGTCCGGCGAGACCATGCCGGCATCGGCCACGATCGCCGCGCGTTGCGCGTTCAGCGTCTCCAACGCCTTGTCCGTGGTGGCGACCACCTCGGCCCTGGACCGGTCCTGGTAGGCGGCGATGACGGCGTTGGCGATCAGCACGGAACGCTCGAAGCCCGGCCCGTCGACGTTGATCTCGATGGACTCACCGCTCGAGGAGGCGTCCGCGGTGATGGCGGCGCGCAGCTGCAGCACGGTCTCGTCGCCGCCGAGCCGGGCACGCGCGTCGTCGAGCACTTCGTCGGAGGTGACGAACAAGGCCCGCTGCTTCACGTATCGGAGGAAGCTCGACTCGCTGGCCATCTCGATCCCGAGCACGCCGGTCTGGTCGGGTGCCTTGAGCACGATGCGCGCGTGGGCGCTGCGACCGTCGCCCGCCACCAGCGGGACCAACAGGCTCGTCAGCACCGCTGCTGCCACGATCCCCAACGAGATCCAGCGATACCGCCACAACGAACCGAAGATCGTCGGTGCCGGGTGGGCGTCGTTCATCGACCGTCATTCCGCTCTGTGTGCCAAAAGGGGGATTCCTCCGGGCAGGCCGGCGCTCATCGGTAACGCACCGGGCCCCTGCGGCGAATACCGCGTGAGCGCAGTGATCGGAAACCGCTAGGAAGATCGCGGCTGATGAGGCAAGTCGACCGGCCGGGCCACCCGGGAGGAGAACTACCGATATTTTCAGTATTCAGACGATGGTGATCGCCTGTCAAGTTCCTCCTCCCGGCGGCGCCGTCCCTTGGCCTACCCAGTGATTTCCGTGCTTGTTGCACAGGAAAGAAAGGCTTCGATGACCACCACCGACATGCCGAAATCCGGCTTCGCGGCGGCGTTGCGCCGGTTGCCGTCCGCGCAGAAGTCGGCCAAGGGGGCGCCGGCCTACTCGCGGTTCGTCAACCGCAGAGCGGGTGGCTACCTCGCGGCGGCCGCCTACCTGCTCAAGGCGACCCCGAACCAGGTCACCGCCGTCAGCGCGCTGTTCACCTTCGCCGGCATCACCGCCGTTGCCACCGCCGCACCGTCGTGGCCGCTGGGCATCGCGGTGGGCCTGGCGCTGGCCGTCGGGTACGCGCTGGACTCGGCCGATGGGCAACTCGCCCGGTTGCGGGGCACCAGCAGCATCGCGGGCGAGTGGCTGGACCACGTGATCGACAGCGCGAAGATCGCCACCCTGCACCTGGCCGTGCTCGTCTGCGCGTTCCGGTTCTTCGACCTCCCCAGCGGTTTCCTGCTGGTCCCGCTCGGTTACGCCGCCGTCGAGACCGTCATGTTCTTCGCGATGATCCTCAACGACCAGTTGCGCCGCGGCCATCAATCCGGTTCCCGCGCACCGGCGCCCGCCGGGGGGCCGCCTTCGATCCTGCGGTCGTTGCTGGTCCTGCCGACCGACTACGGAGTGCTGTGCCTGGCTTTCCTGCTGCTGGGATCCCCGATGGCGTTCTCCGCGATCTACGGCACGCTCTTCCTGCTCAACACCGCCTTCCTCGCCGCGGCGCTGCCGAAGTGGTTCGGCGACATGGCGCGCCTCGACGGCGCCGCTGCGGAACGGGTGCGGTGACGATGCCCACCATCGGATACGCACCCGGCGCCTTCGACATGTTCCACATCGGACACCTCAACATCCTGCGGCGAGCCAGCAAGGAATGCGACCACCTGGTGGCGGGTGTGGTGACCGACGACGTCCTGCTGAAGGTGAAGGGCCGCAAGCCGGTCATCCCCTTCGAGGAGCGGTTGGAGATCGTGCGCAACATCCGGTGCGTCGCCGAGGCCATCACCGACCAGTACGAGGACAAGTTCCGCATGTGGGAACACCTCCGGTTCGACGTGCTGTTCAAGGGCAGCGACTGGCGCGGCACGGCACGCGCCGACGCGTTGGAGCGCAAGCTGTCCGCCGTCGGGGCGCGGATCCGCTACTTCAGCTACACCACCCACACGTCCAGCACCCTGCTGCGGCAACGAATCCCGCTCCTCTCGCCCAGCGTGCTCGGCGAGCTGGAGCCCGGGCCGGCATGAACCGCCCGCGTCGCCGCGCCCGGCTCGTGCCCGCCATCGCTGTCGTGACCGCGCTGCTGGCGGCCTGCACCGCGAACAACAACGGCACGACCGCAGCACATCCCATCGACGCGACGATCACCACGACCGACTACCCGGTGCCCGCCGGCGCGCTCGTCGTCGCCACCAACGGGAAAGACTCTGCGCAGGGCGATATGGCGCGACCACTGCGCAGTCTCGGTGAGGCGGTGCGCCGAGCGCAGCCCGGCGCCACGGTCGTCCTGCGCGAAGGGACGTACCGGGAGACGGTCGGCATCATCGGCAAGAAGTTGTCCATCCAGCCGTATCCGCGTGAGCGCGTCTGGCTCAAGGGCAGCCGGGTGGTCGCGCAGTGGTCCCGCGACGGCGATGTGTGGCGGCACGCGGGCTGGAACCCACCGCTGTGCCGGACCTGCTTCCTGCCTGAGATCATCGACCCGGCGCATCCGCTGGCCGGGCTTCCGGACATGGTTTTCGTCGACGGCACGCCGCTTCGGCAGGTGGGCGAGCGGAGATCGGTCGCCGACGGCACGTTCTACGTCGACGTCGCGCGCGAGGAATTGGTGATCGGCGAGGACCCGGCCGGGCGGTTCGTCGAGGTGACCGAGTTCGACTGGCTGCTGCAGTTCGACGGCGCGGGAGCCGCGGGCAGTTCGCTGCGCGGGATCGGGATCGCGCACTACGGCTCGAACCAGAAGTACGGTCAGCGCGGCGCGATGGTCGTGGTGAACGCGCCGTCGGTGGTGTTGGAGAACAACACCTTCGCCGCTTCCGCCTCCAGCGGCGCAGCGGTCTTCCAACCCGATGCGAACGTGATCGGCAACCAGTTCCTCGACAACGGTCTGGTCGGCTTGATGGCCAACCGGGCCGACGGGCTCCGGTTGGACTCGAACACCTTCGCGCGCAACAACAACGAGAACTTCGCCTTGACCGGCGAGGCCATCGGAGCGGCGGGTGCGAAGGTGACGCGCACGAAGCGGGCGTGGGTGTCCGACAACACGTTCGCCGACAACATCGGCACCGGCTGGTGGTGCGACCTGGGGTGCACCGACGCCGTGGTGGTCCGCAACATCGCGCGGGGCAATGCCGTGAACGGCCTGTACTACGAGGTTTCGGCGAGAGCGCTGATCGCGTCGAACGTCGTGGTTTCCAACGGCGGGCGCGGCATCAAGGTCTCCAGTTCCGACCACGTCCGGCTCGTGCACAACACGTTCGTCGACAACAAGATCGAGCTCGGGCTGTACAACGACAAGCGGTCTGCGAGCTCGGACCCCTACAGCGCGGAACTAGGCCTGTCCTGGACCACGTCCGACACCGAACTGGTGAACAACTTCCTGATCAGGCAGCACGACACCGAGCCGTTCATCGAGTCCGCCGACTACAAACCACACCCCAAACCGGCGTCACCGTTCGTCTTCGCCAGCGACGGCAACGCCTTCCTGCGGGCGGCGGGCCCGGCACCGCTGGGCACTTGGTCGCTCGGCTCGGGCGAGGTCGTCACGGTCCACACGCTGCCGCAGTTGCGGGCACGGACGGGACTCGACCTGCACAGCCTGGCGGCAGCACCGCCGCCCGGGCCGTTCCGCGATCCAGACCGGGGCGACTACTCGCTTCGCCCGTCCACGCCGGGTGTCCGCGCCGGTCAGGCCCTGCCGCCGGACGTCGCCCGGATCGTCGGCATTCCACCGCTGGACCACCCCGACATCGGGGTGCTCACCGGCCCACGCGGGTGAGCGCGGGGACGCCTGTTCCGACGTCCCCGCGTCTCCTGGATGCTTGATTCCTCCACGCGATGGCGGGGTGAGCTGCCGCAAGCGCGCAGCGCTCAACCCACCCTCGCAGCGTGCACCGCCGCGGGTTCTGAGCGGTCTTCTCGCGAGGACAGCCCCTCCGCCGCGTATCGGACATACATAAGGAGGGGCTCCCACAGCCGAGAAGGCCGCTCAGGTTCCGCTACCCGCACCGCCACGCAAAACGAGTTCGGAATCAATCCCCGCTGGATCAGCCGATGCTGCTGCGCGGGGTGCTGAGCACCGCTCCGTCGGCGTCGACCGCCCGGATCCAGTACTCGTTCCTGCCCTGGGGCGCTTGCTCGTCGGTGAAGCTCATCGTCGTCACCGACCACGACCAGGCGCTGCTGGTGGTGGTGTAGATCGGGTTCGCGGTTCCGCCGCGCATCACCTCGTAGCGGATCTCCCGGTTCTGCGCGTCCCAAGTTCCCGTCCACCTGATGGAGATTCCGCCGAACAGACGCCGGTCGAGCTCCGGGGCGGGGAAGGGCACCTGCGGCCCGTTGTTGACGGCGCCGGGCACGCCCCGGGCGGCGAACCGGGTCAGCGACTGCTGGGCACTGCCGTTGACCATCGTGAACTCGCCGCCGACCACCACGTAGCGACCGTCGGCGTCCACTGCCCACGGCCCGTTCAGCCACGGGCTGCCGGCGGGGCCGCCGTTGGTGTTGGGCAGCCACGGCAGCAATTCCGGAACCGGGTCGCCGAAGCGCACGTGGTTGACGTTGCGCTGGGCCGTTCCGGTGGCGATCGTCGTTTCGGCGAGCAGCCGGTGGTAGTCGATCGGTCCGTTCTCGGGGACGGCGTTGATGGCCTCGCAGTTGTGGGCGTGCGAGGCGCTGTAGAGCACACCTCCTGCTACCGCGACGCTTTGGGTGTCGCCGTAGCAGCCGTCCAACCAGCGCGGCTTGCCGGTGGCGATGTCGATGGCGCCTCTGCCCTCCAAGCGGGGATTGCCGCCGCGCCAGTTGTAGGAGCCGAGGTAGACCGTCCCCGTGCCGTCGGTGACCAGGTCCGTGATCGTGTCGTCGGGCGAGGGCGTGACCCATTCCCACGGCACGAGGGCACCGCTGGCCGCGTCGACCGCGGTGAGTCCGTGCCGGTAGGTGCCGTTGACGTTGTCGAAGGCTCCCCCGATCACCGTGCGCCCCTGGGCCGGGGCGGCCAGGACCGCGAAGACCTCCCGGTCCGCGGTCGGCGCCCAGGGCAGCAGCGCACCATTGCCGGTGGACACCGCGGCGAGCCGGGTGCGCGGCACGCCGTCGACGGCGTTGAAGCCGCCGCCGAGGTAGACGGTGTCGGCGGTGATCGACAGGCCACGGACCCGGCCGGCCACGCGGGGCTTGAAGTTCGGATCCAGCGCGCCGGTCGCCGCGTCGAAGGCGGCCACGCGCGAGCGCCACTGCCCGTCGACCTTGTCGAAGTCGCCGCCGACGTAGACCTTCTTCCCGTCCGGGGAAACCTCGATCCGGAACACGGTGTCGCAGATCCAACGCCCGGCGTCGGCGGGCTTGCAGAACGGTCCCGGGTCCGCGCCGGAGAACACGCTGCCGCTGACCACCGGTGCCCACGGCAGGAGTTCGCCGGTGGTCACGTCGAAGGCCAGCAGGTTGTTGCGGGTGACCTCACCCGGTCCCCCCGGCGCCACGCCGGGCGGGCGCGCCTTGCTGAACCTCCCGCCGGCGATGGCGGTGTTGCCCGCGATGGCTACCGCGAAGACGACACCGTCGGTCTGCGGCGTCGGCAGCGCCCCGGCGGTGGCCGGCTGCGGCAACTCCGCGGCGATCGCTGCCGGCCCCGGCACCACCGATGCCGACAACGCGGCGACGGCCACTGCGGCGACGCACGACAGCTTCCGCGCGCGATTCATCGGACCTCCTTGGTTTCCGGCATGGACACGGCCGCTGTGACGGCAGCCCGCGCGCCGGGCAACCCGCGCGGCGCGGGTCTCCGCCTGCCCACGAGCAGGACGCGGGCGGCCAGTTCTTCGTACTTCTGCGCTACCCCGTCCCACGTGTAGCGGTCGAGCGAGGCCACCTGCTCTTGTCCGCGCAGCAAGGTGCCCGATGGGTCGGCTTCCGCCGCGTCGCACAACGCCGCGAGATCGCCAGGATCTCGGAAGTAGCGGCCGAACGAGCCGAGGACTTCGCGGTTGAACCGCACGTCGAAGGCGGAAGTCGGGGCAGCGGCGCCCATCGCGCGCAGCAGCGAGGGGTTGGTGCCGCCGACGGAATGACCGTGGATGTAGGTCAAGGCGTTGCCGTAGAGCTGGTCCAGCAGCCGCTGGTCCCACACCGCGCCGAGCAAGCGCACGCGGGGATCGCCCTCCGCCGCTCGCGCGATGGTCGCGGTGTATTCGTCGGCGTAGGGCGCCGATCCCACCACGACCAGCGGGTGGCGGGCGTTGCTGCGGAGGTAGCCCTCGACCGCCACGTGCACGTGGTTCTCCGGTTCGAACCTGGCCACGACCAGGTGGTAGCGGCGGGGGCCGAGCCCGAGTTCGGTGATGCCGTCGGTCCCGACCTCGCCGAGGACCGGTGCCCCGTAAGGGATGTAGTCGGTCTCGGTGTTGAAGCGATCGCGGTAGTAGTCCTGGATTCCCCGGGCGTCGGCGATCAGCGCGTCGGACCAGCGGACGGCGAGCGCTTCGGCGCGGCGGTAGTAGGCCGACCCCGCAGGCCCCCACTTGGCCCGCTTCCACTCCAGGCCGTCGACGTGGATGATCGTGGGAATTCCGCGGAGCCCCAGCAGGGGCAGCAGCGGCGCGTTGGCGGCGTTGAACACCACCGCCACCTCCGGTGGCCGCACCACCGCGTGCAACGCCGAAAGGGCCGTGTGGCTCAGCGTTTCCAGTGTCTTGCGGCGCAGCGCGGGAAGATGCACCAGGCGCATCCCGAGGTGGCGCTCGGGGCGGGGGCCGCCGAGGTTGCGGCAGTACACCGTGACCTCGTGTCCGCGCTGGACCAGTCGTCTCCCCACCTCCTCGACGCACGTCTCGAAGCCGCCGTAGCGCGCGGGCACGCCGCGGGTTCCGATCATCGAAATCCGCATTCTCGTTCTACCGTTTCGTCGAAGGGCGGCCACCGGATCACGACGGGCAGCCCCGTAGCCGCGCAGCTGTTTCCGCGCGGCTCACTGGATTCGGTGCCCAGCTTGTAATATGTCGACGACGGGCAGTCGTTACACCGATTCCGCAACCCGTCTTCGGCGCATTCGCGCCCGAACCCACCTGATCCGAGGACCGGCCGTGAGCTGGAATGCCCTTCGACGCCGCTATGGCGTCGCGCGTCGCCGGGCCTTCGCCGCCGAGCGCTGGCCCGTCGTGTGCGTGCTCGCACTGATCGTGGCCAGCGAATACAAGTTCCGCGTTCGCGCCGACGACCAGTCGGTGTCCGGCTCACCCGACCTTTTCGTGCTGGCCGAAATCGCCGTCTACGCGGCCGTGGCGTGCTTCCTGTTCCTGCGCTTCCGCCCCACGTCCCAGGTGCGGCGCGCCGACTGGATCACCTGTTCGGCCTATGCCTACGCGGCGGTCCTGGTGCTTTCGGCGCTGTACTCGCCGTACCGCGAACTGGCCCTCGTGCGGGCCTGCCAGGTCGTGGTCGTGCTGGCGCTGAGCCGTTCGGTCGCCCGCCATTGCGCCCGGGATGCGTTGCACCGCATCGCCCACGCCTTCGCAGTCCTGGTCAGCGCCTCGGTCGTCTTCGGCGTGGTCGTGCCGTTCCCCCGGCTTCCGACGCAGCCCGACAGGTTCACCTGGCTGCACCTGCATCCGGTGGACGCGGGCCAGTTCCTCGCGCTCGCGGTGGTGATCCTGGTGGCGTACGCCTTCGGCCACCGGTTGGCCCGGCCCGGCCCGCACTGGCCGCTGCCCGTCTACCTCGTGCTGCTGGCGATCTGCGCCGCCGGGTTGATCGGGAGCAACACCCGGGGGGCCGCGTTCGGGGCGATCGTGGGTTGCCTGGTGATCGCGGGATTGCGCTGGCGCGGCCGCCGGCGGCTGGAGATCGCGGTGGCGTTGGCCCTCTTCCTGATCACCGCGTGGCTCGCCGCGGGGCCGCTGGTCGAGGCATTCTTCGTCCGCGGTGAGTCCGCCGAGCGGCTCGCGTCTTTGAACTCGCGAACGGACCTGTGGGCTTACGCGTTCGACGCCTTCCTCGAACGCCCGCTGTACGGCCACGGTCTCACCTCCTCGCAGGGTTTGTTCCTCGACGAGATCGGGTTGGGCGGCGGGCACAACGGGCTGGTGAACCTGCTGGTCGACGCCGGACTGCTCGGCGCGGTGGTGTGGCTCGTGCTGCTCGGCTGCGTCTTCACCGCAGCGGTCGCGCTGCGGAACCTCCGGCCCGAGCCGCGACTGGATCGCATCCTGATCCTCGGGGCGTTGTCGGGCTTGCTCGCCAACTCGATGTTCACCGAAGGGCTCGGTGCTCCGGCCAACGTCGCCTGCGTCTGGCTTTTCCTGCTGGCTGCGTGGACGAGCATGGCGAGTACGCGGAACCCGGCCTCGGTGCCGCCATCCCACATCCCCGTCGAAGAGCTGGAGTGACGTTGGCCCGACGAACCGCGCTGATGGTCCATCCCGGTGCCGAGCTGTACGGATCCGACCGCATATTCCTGGAATCGGTCATCGCGTTGACCGAGGCGGGCTGGCGGGTGGTGGTCGCGCTGCCCGAGCGCGGGCCGCTCGCCGACCGCCTGCGCGACCGCGGCGCGGACGTGGTCCGGTGCCCGACCCCGGTGCTGCGGAAGGCGGCGTTGCGCCCAGCCGGGTTCCTGCGACTGCTGCTGGAAGGCCTGCGAGCAGTGGCACCGACTTTGCGCTTGCTGCGGCGGACCCGCCCCGACGTCGTGTACGTCAATACCGTGACCGTGCCGTTGTGGCTCCTGCTCGCCCGCTCGACCCGGCGATCGGTGATCGCCCACGTGCACGAGGCTGAAGACAGCGCACCACGCCTGATCAGGACCGCGCTCGCCGCTCCCCTGCTGTGCGCTGTCTCGGTCGTGGTGAACAGCGAGGCCACGGCTCGCGCGATCACGCGACCGCTGCCCTGGCTGCGTCGCCGGATCCGCTTGGTCTACAACGGTGTTGCCGGGCCGGTGCATGCCGCGGCCCGTGGCGGTGAGCGACCCGATCCGGTCCGGATGGTGCTGGTCGGCCGACTGTCACCGCGCAAGGGCACCGACGTCGCGGTGCGCTCGATCGCCCGCTTGCGCGCCGATGGCCACGACGTCGTCCTCGAATTGCTGGGGTCCGCGTTCACCGGCTACGAGTGGTACGAGCGGCAGCTGGAGGACCTCGTACGGCGTCACGGCCTGGCCGGGGTGGTCGCCATCCGCGGTTTCCGCGCGGACGTGTGGGATGCCTACCGGGACGCCGACATCGCGCTGGTCCCGTCGCGGTTCGAGCCCTTCGGCAACACCGCTGTGGAGGCGCAGCTGGCCGGAACCCCGGTGATCGTGACCGATGTGCAGGGCTTGCCCGAGACCGTCGCGCAGGGGCGCTACGGCCGCGTCGTGCCCGCCGACGACCCCGACGCGCTCGCCGAAGCGATCAGCGATGCGCTTGCCGAATGGCAAGGAACTCTCGACACCGCAGCGCAGGCTCGCGAGCACGCCCAGGAGGTGTTCTCGCCGCAGCGCTACCGCGACGACATCGTCGCGATCGCGACCGACGTCGCCCGCTGCCGCTGACGGAGCCAACGGCCGTCAGTACGCGCCCTGCTTGGTCAGCACCGCGCGCACGGTCTTCCAGAGGATCACGGCGTCCATCGCCAGCGACCAGTTCTCCACGTACCGCAGGTCGAGCCGGACGCTTTCGGCCCACGACAGGTCGCTGCGGCCACTGACCTGCCAGAGCCCGGTGAGCCCCGGCTTGACCAGCAAGCGGCGCCCCACCTCGTAGTCGTAGGTCTCGGTCTCCTCCGGCAGTGGCGGCCGCGGACCGACCAGCGACATGTGCCCGGCGAGGACGTTGAACAGCTGCGGCAGCTCGTCGAGCGAGTACCGGCGCAGCAGTCGACCGACCTTGGTCACCCTCGGATCGCGGCGCAGTTTGAACAACGGCCCTGCCGCATCGTTGGCCGGGCGCAACGCGGTTCGCATCGCGTCCGCGCCCACCACCATCGTGCGGAACTTCAGCATCGTGAACGTGGTGCCGCCGCGCCCGGTCCGGCGCTGCCGGTAGATCACCGGTCCACCATCGGACAACTTGACGGCGAGGGCGATCACCAGCATCGCCGGCCCGATCAGGCCCAGCAGGAGCAGCGCGCTCACCCAGTCGGCGAGAGCCTTCACAACTCGGCGACCACCGGTGAAGGAGGGTTCGCTCACCTTCAGCATCGGCATCCCCAGCACCGACGACACGTGCAGCCGGGGACCGGCCACCTCCATCAGCACCGGGGCGACGACCATCTCGGCGGAGGTGTCCTCGATCTTCCACGCCAGCTCCTGCAGGCGACGTGGGGTCCAGTAGGAATCGGCGGTGATGGCGACCACCCGGTATCCGCCGCGCCGGACGTGCTCTGCGAGCTCGTCGACATCACCGATCACCGGAACGCCGTCCACCTCGCGGATCAGTCCCTCGCCGGCCTCGGGACGAAGGCACAGCGCTTGGATCTGCCATCCGACGTGTGGCTGCCGGCGGGTGCGGGCGATGAGGTCGCGCAGCGTGCGGGTACTGCCTGCCGCGATCACCGGTAGCAGGCACCTGCCGTCGCTGCGGGCGCTGTGCAGGTAGCGGCGCAGCACGTACCGCTGCGCGAGCACCAGCAGCGCAAGCGCGGGTAGGACGCCGAAAACCCATGGCCGCACGTTCAACGGCGGCACCGCAAGCCCCGCGACCGCCAGGACGACGCCGGCGGAGAAGATCCCTCGCCCCAGGCGCCGGTACTCCTCGTGTCCTTGCCCCAGGACCCTGACGTTCCAGGAACCGACCAGGGCCCACAACACGGCCACCGCGGTGAGCAACGCCAACACCGGCGGAGGCAGCACCGCGACGTCCAGCACTGCCACCCAGACCGCCCCGGCTGCCGAAGTCATCGCTGTTGCGATGGCGTCGCTGGCGATCACGGCGAGTCGGTATCGCCGTTCCCACATCGTCGCGGGAAGTGCGGGGAGCGGGTGGGCTGGGGGCGCCGTCGCGTTCAACCGCGGAGCCCGGACGAATCCGGCCGACCCCACCCCGTCCGGCAATGACATCGGTGCGCGCATCGGCTCCTGCATCGGACCCCTCTCCAGTTGGCAGAAACGTCCGTGCGGCGGAGGCGATCGGACGTCAGAGCTATCGGGGCCATCACGAATCCGTTACACGTTCCCCGACGGGAGGTGAACGGCCGTGCGGACTGGAAAGCTTCGTGCCGCGGCTACGTTCAGCCGGGGCTCGGACTCCCCGGGCTGATCGACGGCCCGCTCCGCGCTTGCGCGAGCGATCACGCTGACGCGCGGCCGTCGGCTGGTCCAGCGCTGACCGCTGCCGCCCCACCGGCGGTCTCCTCGTCACGATCCGACTCCCCGGCAACCCGCTGCCATCGCCCCAAGACCCATGAACGTCACGATCTCCGGCTGGAGTACCGGTAGGGCCACGACGGTCACCGGTCGTATGGCGGCGGGGCCCGCCGGGTTTCCCGACGGGCCCCGGTCTCCGCAGCGCGCGGCCGCGGTCAGCGGGCCGGCTTCACCGCCTTGGCGTAGCGGTTGATCGGCGGGAGCCAGCAGAACACGAGCGTCAGCAGGCAGCAGGGCCAAGCGGCCATGAGCATCCCGCCGACCGTGTCCGATCCCATGGCCGAGGTGCCGATGGCGGCGAAGTGGACGATGAAGGCGAGCACCGAGAACACGGTGAGCAGCACCCGAGCCCAGATCGTGCGGGCGAAGATCGTCCACACCAGCACCAGGATGCCGAAGCCGATCTCGACGCCCGCCCAGGCTGCCATGGCGCCCTGGAATTCGGCGACGAAGCCGTCCCACTGGCCGGTGCTGCGCATCAGTTCGACGAACGCGTCCTCGCTGAGGCCCGCGTCGTCCAGCAGGCCGGGCTCGATGCGGTCGATGTTGTTGACCAGCTCATCCTCGGCCAGCTGGTGGCCGCCGGCGAAGTTCAGGATCCCGGCGACGATCGGCAGCAGTCCGGACAGTCCGGCGAAGATCTGCAGGATGAGCAGCGTCACCGGTCGCTTCGGCGCGTGCACGTGCGCAGGCGCGGTGGTGGGGGCGTAGGTCATGGTCGGGGGTCTCCTCTTGGGGTGCAGTGCCGCGTGTCGCCCGGCGCGCCGGAGGAGTCGGCTCCGGCTGTCGGTACGACAGTCGTTCAGATGCAGCCCACCCGGTGGCGGTTCAGAATTCCCGCCAACCGTTATCCCCTCGATACCAACGGCGGTCCCGGAGACCCAGTTCCCGCGAGAAGAAATCCGCAGATCAGTCGCGCTGTCCTCGAGATCAGCGCGGACCGTCCACAGTGGCGTCCAATTGGTGCGGTCGGCGCGAGCAACGGGGACGGCATTCGGCGAGTCCCTCGGTTCGTCGTCGAAGAGGGCCTCGCCGAATCGCACGACTACTGCCGGGCCGTCACAAGCTGTACGTCCACAACTCGTACACGCCGTTGTTGGGCCGGCACTCGTGCGGCAGGTTCGGGCCCCCTCCGGTCATGTCTTCCCAGGCCTTCTCGCACTGGGCCTCGGTGTAGTACCAATGCCCCGTGTAGGTCCAGCCTTCCGCTGCCGCGGGCGTTGCGGTGGCCGCCAGCACACTGAGCCCGAGAACGGCGCCGATTGCGAACTTCTTCACCAGAGTCCTCCCGTTGACCATCATGCAGTTGCGCTTCAGCCGAATCCAGACGTCCGACGCGTTCTCATCGGCCGTCATCGTTCTTTCGCGGGGCAAAGCGGGAGTGCCGCACCAACCGCTGTGCCGACCGGGATTGATCGGTGCCGATGTCGATGACGCAGCAGCACCGGCTTCGACTCCCCCACGGCTTGACGGATGCGCAGGCCCGCACTGCCCGGCGACCGCAACCGACGGTCAAGATTCCACGTGCACCAGGACGACAGCCATTCGCAGCACGCAACTCTGCCCGAACATCCATCCTTCTTGCCCCGTCCGTCCGGCCAACCGACCGTCGACGCTGCCGATCGTCCTCGCCGGCCGCCCAAACCGAAGTGTCGCTAGCGGCGGACGATGACCAACGTCCCCAAAGTCGGCTCCGGCAGGCACATCAGTGGTCCGGCGCTTCGCAGGTCCGCTTCAGGGCGGCGGCCTCGGACTCGACGAACCGGCGGATGCGGCCCGCCAATACCGGCGCCAGCAGCCAGGCGAAACCGCCGGTGAAGTCGATCCGCAACCGCACCTCGCTGCCCGCATCCGTGGCCGCGATCCGGTGCGTGGCGACCATCCGGCCGCCCCCGAACCGGGCCGCCCAGACGAACGAAGCGCCCGGTTCGACCTCGACCACGACCCAGACGGCGGCGGCGACCCCCGGCTGCTCGACCACGAACCGGTGGCCGACCCGCAGTTCACCGTCCAGCGCCGCGATCGAGGTCGCGGTGGGTGTCCACTCGGGCCAGTTCAGCACGTCCGCCAGCACCGCCCACACCTCGGTTGGAGATGCGGCGATCGCCACGGTGGTCTCGTGTCGCATCCCCGGCACCGTACCGCCGAACGACCGCGTTCCGGCCGACTTGGCGAAACCTCGCCGCCCCGCCAGGACCTCGCGCATCGGCGCCACGGGCGGCTGAGCAGTGGACGCGGCTGGCCGCGTGGCGGGTGCCCGACGAGCGCGGCCCGGATCGGCGGGCGCTGCGATGTCAAGGCCCTTGCCGGCTGTGACGGTGGCGTCGGCAGGCGATCGTGCGGCTCGCTATTCCCCTGCTGCTGCGCGGAGCTCTTCCGCGACGACTCCTTCGAGCGAACGCCCCGTCGTTCGGGGGCCGAACACGAGGACGATGATCGAGAACACGATGTAGGAGACCGCCGCGGTGATCATCAGCCCGGCGACGCCCCAGCCGCCGTAGACCGCTGCGCCGAGGACACCCGAGGCAGCACCGCCGAACTTCCCCATGCTCATGACGATCCCGCTGCCCAGGCCGCGGGCGTTCGTGGGCATCACCTCCGGGATGTAGGCGTAGTACACGGTGACGACGAGTCCGGTGACGATGCCGGCGAGGCCCCCCCGACACAACGACGGCCCAGCTGTCGGTCGAGACGCCGAGGACGACGAGCGGGATCGCGGTGATGAGGGATGCCGCGAAGACGAGGGTCTTCCGTTCCACCCGGTCCATGAGGAGCAGTCCGATGACGGGCGTGATGACGTAGACCACGTTCCAGATGAGCTGGATCTCGTATGCCTCGACCTCGGGGTACTCGAGCCCGTCGACCAGTGCGTAGAGCGCCCAGTTCTGGAACAGGTACAGACCGAGGGTCGATCCGAAGTAGCCCACGGAAAGGACGGCGGTGGTGCGCAGCACTCCCTTGTTCGCGAGGAGCCGGCGAAGGGTGAGCTCCTTCGGGCCTGCCGGCACGGGCTGCGGCTCGCTCAGCGGTCCTCGACGGAGCGCACGGGCCTCGAGCCGCTCGACGATCTCCGTCGCTTTGCCGATGTTCCCGCGAATGACGTACCAGCGCACGGACTCCGGCATGAGGAGACGCACCAGAGGGGCGATCAGCAGACCGACGCTGCCCCACATGAACAGGTGGCGCCAGGCGTCCGGTCCGGCGTTGGGGATCACGGCGAACGCGAGCAGCGCGACCACCGGAGCGATGATCACGAAGGCGAGGGTCACGATCGACACGAAGCGGCCGCGTGACTTGGTCGGGAACATCTCGGCGATGTAGACGAGTAGCGCCGACGTCGCGGCCTGCACTCCGATTCCCGTGATCACCCGGGCGACGAGCATCAGCTCGAAGTTCGGCGCGAGCGCCGTCGCCAGCGCCCCGGCCGAGTAGAGGACGGTCGACCAGACGAGGACCCACCGGCGGCCGAACTTGTCGGAGAGGCGCCCACCGACCAGGGCGCCCACGATCATCCCGCCGAAGAAGGCACTGCCGATCAGGCCGATCTGCCCGAGATCGAACGTGGTGTCCTCGATGATCGCCGGGATCACGTAGGCGAAGAGTGCGTTGTCGTAGTACTCAAGAGTGAGGTTGGCGGTCAGGAGCGCGATCCAGACGATGTGCGGCAGCATCACGGGCAAGCGGTCGAGCCGCGCAGGCACGTCGGTGGGGCTCTTCGGGCGGACAGCCGTGTCCGCGTTGTCTTGAAGACCCATTGTTCTCCCTTTCCATGCGACAACGCTGTCGCACACGCGAGCGGGGAGGAGCAAGCACGCGCGAAAGTGCGTGCAGATCAGGAAACCGGCAACCCGATGGGCCGTCGCCGCCGGAGCGGCGGTAGCGCGTCAGTGCGGTTCGACTGCGACCGAGGGCAACCGGAGTCCCTCGGTCGCAGCTGGTGCCGGGCCGCGAGGTGCCTCGAGGTCAGCCCTCTCCGCTGCCCGCCACGGCGACGACACGGATCTCCACCAAGAACTCGGGGCGGGCCAGCTGGGTCACCCCGACCGCGGTCCACGATGGATACCGGTCGGGGAGGTACTCGTCCTTGACCCGGGTGAACTCCTCGACGTCGCCCCGGAGATCGGTGTGGAACGTGGTCAGTTCGACGATGTCGGCCAGGCTTGCACCGGCGGCTTCGAGGACGTTCTTCACGCCCTCGAACGCGAATCGGGCCTGGGCTTCCATGCCATCGCCCGGCGTCGTGGTGGCCGGGTCGATCCCGACCTGACCGGACACCCAGATCGTGTCGCCGACCCGGGTCGCCTGCGAGAAGTGCAGCCTGTCGTAGATCGCCCGGGTGGCGGGCGGGTTGATCGATCGGCGCTTCATGTCGCCTCCTCACGGGATTTGGTCAGACGACCTGACGGAAGATGGGCGAGCGGAACGGGTCTCCCGGGTTCAGCTTCGCCATCTCCTCGGCGAAGAGGACGCCGTTGCGGGCGTAGCGCGGGTTCGACTCCGGCAGGGGCCGGAACGTGGCGTCGTCGCCGAAGAAGCGCAGCACCAGCGTGTGCCGGTCCGGGCACCCGGCATCGACGCCGGCGCCACCGTGCAGCGAACGGGGATGGAGCACGACGACATCACCGGGATCGACCTCCCACGAGATCACGTCGTAGGCGTCGGGGTCGACCGCGCGTTCGGCGTCGATGTTCGGCAGCCGAGGCAGCGTGCCGTCACCGTAGAGCAGGTCGGTGGGATCGTCGGCGTTGGCGAAGCTGGCCCCGTCGTACTGGATGCCGCGGTGGGAGCTGCGGACGATTTCCAGCGAGTTCTGCTTGGGGATGTGCTGGAAGGAGATCCAGGCGTTGCCCCAGTGCTCGCCTGCCCACGGCAGGTTCGCGGTGTCCTGGTGCCAAGGTCCGCGACCGCTCTTCCCGCCGGCCTTGAGGAACACCTCCTCGGCGAAGTACCAGACGTGCTCCGAGCCCCACAGGTCGGCGAACAGCCGGCCGAGGGGCAGCGACGACACCAGGTCGTCCAGCCGGTCCTTGGCGAGCGGGTTGGCGTTGTCGATGTGGGTCTGCAGCTTGGTCCCGTCGAGACCCTGGAACACGTGAGGGCCGGGGTTGGCGACGGCCCAGTCGAACGCCTCGCGGCACTGCGCCAGCTGCGCGTCGTCGAGGCAGTCCTCGATGAGGACGGCGCCGTCGTCCCGGAACGCTTCCCGCACTGACTCGTCCATCGGTGGCTCCATTTCTCGTATCGGTTGTGATGGGAAACACGGTAGGAGTCCGCTCGGTTTCACACAACGATCGTTATGAAAATTGTGTGGCAGAATCGGCGGGGTGCCGAACACGAAGGCCCGGCCGGCGGGTGGCGAGGGCGGAACCGAGCCGGCCGTGCAGCGTGGCCGCCCGACCGGGGACCACGCCGCGAAGCGGGCGGAGCTGCTGAAGGCGGCGACGTCGGTGATCGCGCGGGAGGGCTACGCCAACGCATCACTGCGCAAGGTGGCCCAGCGCGCGGGGTGCACGACCGGGGCGGTGACCTACTACTTCGCGAACAAGGAGGAACTGGTCACCGCGTTGACCGAAAGCCGGTTCGACACCTACGACGCGATGCTGGAATCCGCCCGGGAGCACACCGACATCAAAGCGCTCTTCCAGCGGTGGCTGGATCTGACCACCGGCGATCCCGAATTCTGGCCGGTGATGTCCCAACTGCTCGCCCACGCCCGATACGAACCCGCCCTCGCCACCGTCATCGAGCAGCGCTACGCGCACTACCGCGACATGTACACCACGATCCTCCAAGCCGGCCAAGCACGAGGCACCGTCCGCGACGACATCCCCCCGGACCTGCTCGCCGATCAGCTCGTCGCCATGGGCGACGGCTGGATGCTGATGCACCCCTTCGAACCCCAGAGATTCACCCCGAGCCGGGTCCAGGCCCTCACCGACGCCGCCCTCGCCCTGATCACCCCCACCCCGGGCACGCCTGGCTCATAACCCGCGCACTTCCCGCGGCGCGCGATCAGTCGCCGTCGGCCAGTGCGCGAGCGATGTCCCGGGCCGCCTTGGCTCCGGTCGCGATGGCGCCGTCGATGCCACCGACGCCGACCGCCGCGATGTCACCACCGGCGAAGTGGATGCGCCCGTGGGGCTCGCGCATCAGCGGCGCGGCCCGGGTCAGGTTCCCCGGCCGGTGGTGAACCCAGGTGCCCTGCGAGAACTCGTCGCCGACCCAGTCGTGAGCGGCGGTGGCCACCACTTCGATGTCGGGGACGAAGATCCGCAGGGCCTGCTGCACCGCCTCCCGGTCCTCGGCGCTGATCGTCGAGGCGTCGGAGCAGAAGCACACGATGAGCGTGTCGCCGTCGTGGCGGTATTCCGTCTTGGCCGTGTTGATGGGGTGCTTGCCGACCGGGGCGTTGCCACGAAGGGCTCGATCTCGCCCTTGGCCCGCGCCCAGATCTTGGTCGTCTTCATCGGGTTCCCCTGGTCGATCATGGTGCGCACGGGCTGCGCGACCGGAGGCGTGATGGCCACGTCGTTCAGGGTGTTGAGCGGGAGCGCGATCACCGCCCGCCGTGCTCGGATGCGCTCGCCGTCGCGGGTCGTCACGACGACCCCGGCTCCGTCGTCCTCGATCGCCGCCACCGGCGTGGACAGGCGCAGCTCGGCCTTCGAATCGCCGGTGATCGCGTCGAGCAGGCGCTTGGTCCCGCCCTCGATCGGCCAGTGACCGGCCGTCTCGATGAACGCGCCCCAATCGCCGAAATTGGCCGCGACCCACAAGAGGAACTGCGCCATGCCCTGCTCGCGGTAGGAGTGGACCAGCGACGACACCATGCCGTCGAGCACGTCACGGTCCCATGTGGACAATTCCAGCGAGTCGAGCCGGTCCCCGAGCGTCTCCTGCTCGATCGCACTGGCGTCGACGGCTGCGACGTCGAACGGCCGTGGAAACCGCTCCCGCGCGTCGGCCACGAATCGAGCGACCAGCGGGTCGCCGAAACCGGCGTACTCGACCGGGGTTCCGGAATGCACGTCGCCATTGGCGAGCCAGTGGATCTTCTCGATCTCCAGCGGCGTCGACAGGCCGATGTCGTAGCGCTCCAGCTCGCGCCAGACGTTCGGCTGGGTCCAGTGCGCGTACGCGCCGCCGAACTCCACCGAGCGGCCGAAGGCTTCACCCGAGAAGGTCCGGCCGCCGATCCGGTCGCGCGCTTCCAGATGAATCACCGAGCAGCCCTCGACACTGAGATCCCGGGCCGCGATCACGCCGGCGAACCCGGCGCCGACTACCGCAACGTCATACATGTCACGAACTCCCGTCATGAGTCCTTGAAGGACATTTCAGCCCTTGCGGCCGTGGAGGCGGTCCGACATCCGGTCGATCATCCACATGGCACGCAGGGCAAGCGGGTTGGAGATGGGCGTCGGCGCGAACCGCGGCTGTGCTCGCCAGACGGCGCTGAGGTCGTCGTGCGGTTCGTCGCCGGCGAGCCGGTCGGCGAGCAGCGTGCCGAGGTAGGGCGCCTGGGCGAGGCCGTGGCCGTTGCAGCCGATGGCGTAGAAGACGTTCCGCGTCGCTTCACCGGCGACGGGCAACCACGGCGGGGTCATCGCGATCCACCCGCCCCACGTCCGGTCCAGCGCGACGTCGCGAAGCGACGGGAACCGGGAGCGGAAGCCGCGGGCGAGGTCCGCGACGGCCGCCGGGTCCGGGCCACGGGTCTCCAGCGCTCCCCGCCCCACCTGGAGCCGGCGAACACCGAAGACGATCGTGTTGCGCGGCGTGAGGCGGTAGCTCTCCATGATGTTGTGCTTGGTCGCGATGCCGGCACGACTCGTCCAGCCGGTCGCTTCCAGGCGTGCGGGCTCGATCGGTTCGGTCTCGACCATGCGAACCCAGATCGGCGTCGCCAGCCGCTTCGGGGCGATCGCGAGGTCGCGCGAGTAGGCGTTGGTGGCGAGCACGACCCGCTCGGCACGGACGCGGCCTCCCGGCACGCTGACGACGACTCCTGCACCGGTGGGCTCCACAGCTCGCACGGGAGTGCGCTCGAAAACCCTCGCACCCGAGCCGAGAAGCGCCTCCCGAACCCCGCGCGCGAACTTCCCGGGGTTCATCAGTCCTCCGAGGGGTTCGAGGAGACCGCCGAGGAACGCGTCCGGCAGACCGAGATCGCGGCCATCGCCGAACTCGGCGTCCGCCCCCGCCTTCTGGAGAATCTTCGCGATTCGCCGCACCTTCTGGAGCTGTCCCGTGGAGACCGCTGCCCCTACGTTGCCGGTCGGCTCGTAGTCGCAGTCGATCTCGAGCCGCTCGAGCAGTTCCTCCGTGAAGCGGACCGATCCCTGCGCGAAGCGGACGATGCCGCGAAGACGGTGCGGGTGCAGCGCGCCCAGGAGCTGGGGATCACCGGCCGGCGAAGCCGACAGCTGGCCTGCGTTGCGAGAGCTCGCCCCGAAGCCGCAGAACTCGGCCTCGAGCAAGACGACGTCGGCGCCTCGTTCGGCCAGCCGCAGTGCGGCCGCCATGCCGGCATACCCGCCACCGACGACGGCGACATCGCAGGTGAGTTCACCCTCGAGCGCCGGCACGACTTCCGTGGGGGGATCGATCCAACCGCTGAACGACGAGTAGGTGATTCCATCGACGGTCACATCGCACCTCTTCTGCTGTTGGGCCGACGCCGCCGACGGCGTCGATCCAGGCGCGGAAGCCGAACGCTCCCGACTCAGCTGCCTCGGTCGCCGCCAGGACCCGCCCGCCGCAACGTCGTGCATGTTGGTCGCGAGCGCCAGACGACTGGAGGGGACCATACCGAGCCCCCGAGATTTTGCGCAACAGTCGTTATGAAAATCTGGAGGAAGGCGGTCCCACCCGGCGAAGGCTCGATGCGAGCGCGCAGGGTGCGGATCTCGATCCGGCCCAGGGCCCCGCGATGCGGGGACACAGCCCGCAGGGCAGCCCCTGCGGGCGGCGATCAGACCGAACCAGGAAGCCACTATCCGCAGCTGAACACGCTGGTCACCCGGTGGCAGCCACCCGCACGCGTTGCGGCGGCCCTCCTGGATGAGCGGCGCTCTCGGGGATCATGCCGGTACCGGCTCGGCGCACGACTCGATCACGTCGCCGACGATCTTCTCCAGCCCCGGAAGAGCGATCATTCGCCGCCGAACCGCGGATACCGCAGCGCGGTAACGCTTTTCGGTGAGAACCTCGAAAGTCGCGTCCCGGACCTGCGAAGGGGTTGCGGTGAACCGGTCGAGCAGCAGCCCCATGCCCCGCGCGGCCATTTCTCTTCCGTTGAGCGGCTGGTCGGCGAACCACGGAAGCATCACCATCGGGGTTTCGGCCTCGATCGCTTCTCGCGATCCACCGAACCCGCAATGCGTGACGAACACGTCGGCGCGCCGGAGCACGAGCGTTTGCGGCGCGTAGTCCACCACGCGGATGCGGCGAGGCTGTGGGAGGTACTGGGAGACGTTGCCGCGTCCGACCGCGACGATCACGGCGCCGTCGAAGTCCGCCAGGGCTTCGAGAACGGTGCGGTTCGCCCGGTGGAAACCGGCCGCCATGCCTGGCGCGCAGTTCCCGGAACTCCCGAGCATCACGTAGACCAAGGGCGTGTCGTGCGGCAGCTCACGTACCCAGCGCGGGAGCCCTTCGCGGGCCTGCCTGGGGTTCTCGTGCCGGTAGGGCTGGACTGCCGGAATGGGCAGGTCTGCGAGGAAGAGTTCCCGCGGTGCGGGGGTGAGCACCACGTGGTCCAGGCTGCTCGGTGTCCGGGGTTCGGGGCCGAGGCCGAGCGCCGAGCGGTGTTCGGTCAGCCTCGGACGGATGTGATCGGCGTGGTGATCCCAGACGTTGCGCAGCAGGCCGTTGTCGGCGGAGAGGTTCCGGATTCCCAGCGACAGCGCCAGAAGCGGTCCCGCCCACTCCGCGCAGTCGTTGACGACGACGTCGGGGGCCCAGTGCCGCGAGTGTTCCAGCAGGTCCTCGAACATCGGCAGCACGCACTGCCCGGCCAGGACCTCGCCGTAGAGCACCCGGCAGAAGGCTTCGTTGCCATCCCGGGCCAAGGCCGACGTCAGCCGCCGCTCGATGTCCGGGTCCGCGGTCCAGTCGAGCCCGGCCGGCAGGTGGGGTATGCCGTACGACCTGGTCACGAGGCGCTCCATCGACGCCGCTGTCGCCAGCCGCACGTCGTGCCCGCGCCTGAGCAGCGCTCGCGCCAACGGTTCGTGCGGCCGGATGTGGGCCGGCAGGGCCAGTGATGTGAACAGGATTCTCAGCGGTCTCGCAGCGACCGCCCGCGATCCGGGGCCGGCCGTTCCCGGCAGCGGATCGGCCGGCGGAAGATGCTGCGCCGTAGACGGATCGGCCTCGTCGGCGACGGATGACGGATTCCCATCCGCCGAGTTCATGCGTTATCAGCGCAGAACACGCACTGTCCTTCCGTGTGGGGTTCGTCACCGGGACCTGGCCGCGATCGACGCGATGCATCTGCGAGCATTCCTACCGGCCTCGGAGGATTGGCGGGTACCCGCGAACCGTGGTGCTGCCTGAACGCTGCAGGAGTCTGCCTCTTCGGTCATCGCCGAGGCTCGGGAGAGCCGTGTCGTCGAGCGGATGCGCTCAACCGCGTCCCGGTGACCGGCTATCCACATAGGACACGCAGATCATGGTGAAATCGGCAACGAGCCGTTCATCGAATGTCCGCACGATGACTGGAACAACGGGGCCATCAACGCCTTCTACGAGGACATCGCCGACCACGTCATCAAGTATCGTGCTGCGCATTTCCCGGACGAGTGCAAGACCAGGCTCTACATGGGATCGCTCAACCACCTCGACGATCCCGAGTGGACAGGTGAGGGCACCGAGCGCTGGATGGCCTACGTCCGCGACACCCCGGAGATCGAGGGCACGGACATCCATCCGCACGTTGCGAACCTGAGCGACGCCGATGCCTACCTCGACTACGTCCTGCCCCGGCTGGGTCCGGATAAGAATTTCCTCGCCACCGAGTTCTCCCGTGTGCAGCTCTGGCAGGAGCATCTCACCGACCGGGTGTCCCGCGAGTACGCGGACAAGTACGACATCCCGCCGGACACCCGGGTGTGGCAGGTCATCAAGAACGCGCTCGACAAGCCGTTCCCGCAGGAACGGTGGTACGACTTCCTGCGCACCAGCTCGTGGTTCGAGAAAAACAAGAACTTCCTGCACGACCAGACGCAGAAGTTCCGGGCCACCGGCAAGCTCGCCGTGGCCACCTACGGGGTCGGCCAGGACGCCGCCATGTCGAACGGCTTCGGCCCGGACAAGAAGCCGTGGCTGCTGAACAGCCTGTTCGCCTCGCGCACGGTGCAGCCCCTCCCCGACGGCACCCCCGCTCCCAACTACGCCTGGCTCGACGAGTTCAAGGCCCTGCAGCATTGACTCCTGCGCTGCGAGCGGAAAGAAGTGCTACCGCACGACTTTCTCCCCATCGGCAAAGTCGCCCCGCCGGCTGGAAACGCTCGGCCGGGACACCCCAGCCGAGCGTTCTGCCACGCGATTCGTCACCGCCGACACGCTGCGGTGTTGCGACGGCTCCCCAGATCCATCGCCGTCAGCCCAGCTCTTCCGGGGTGGACACCAGCGAGCTGACCCGCAGGTGCTCCGCGGCGAATCGCATCTCGTCGCCGACGACGTTGATCGGCTGCGGCTCGGACATGTCCGGCAGCGAGGACTGGAACCCGGTGAGGACATTGGCGTTCGGGTCGTTGCTGTCGGTCAGGATCATGCCGATGCCGGCGTACGCGCTCTCGCCGGGCTGGAGGGTGAATTCCTCGGGCGCGTCGGGAAGCCGCACGTCCTCGACGGGCAGTTCCTCGATCGGCGAGCCGCTCATGTCCAGGCCCTGGAGGTTGGGCACGCCGCCGTTGATCGTGCAGGTCTTGTCCGACCGGTTCTCGTACGACACGATGAAGCTGCCGGGCTCGCCCTCCACAGGTGTGGCAGAGATGCGGAAATCGGCTTCCGAGCAGTTCGACGTGCCGATGTCCCCGCCGCCCCCGCCCGAGGCCAAACCGGCATTGGCCGCGCCACGCTCGGGCGCCGGCGAGGGCTGGAGCGCGGAGGCGGCTCCGCAGCCGGTGATCAGCAGTGCCCCACCCAGAATACCGGTGATGGCCGTCGTCATACGGTGGCGCTTGAGCACGGTGCTCTCCTTTTCCTCAGGTGTATCAGCGGTTTCTCACCGCTTTGTCATCCCGGAAGACGCACCATGCCCACCGGGGTTGCGTCCACCCGCACGAAATCGGACGAGTCCGGGCAACGTTGCCCGAAGGGGCACCGAACCCGTGATCGACTTGACTCGGAGAGACCGAGAGGGATCTTCCCGGAACCCACGCGGCTCTCCGCTTGAAAGCGCGGACACCCATGTGCCGCGGTACAGCTTCGCTCCTCCCAGGAGCGACCGGCCGCCTTCGTGAACGGCTCGCACATGTCGATTCGTGGCGCCCACGGCCGTTGGCTGTTCTTCATAGCAGAACAGACTTTCCGTCAGGGCGTCACTGCCGCACGATGGAACGTGCTACCCGGTAGTCCGCGGCAAGGCTCGGCAGCCCACGCCCTGACGGCCCCGGGTGGTCCGATGCCCAGAGGAGCAAGACCAGTGCAGTTCTATCTCGACGGCTACAAGCCCGGTGACCCGTTCGTCGCGGACCCCCACCCGTCCCTGGCCGACCGTCCAGGCGGCCTGCCGGACACGGCCGATGTTCTGATCATCGGCTGCGGTCCGGCCGGGCTGGTCCTGGCGGCCCAGCTCGCCGAGTTCCCCGAGATCCACACCGTGATCGTCGACCGGCGGGACGGACCGCTCGAGGTCGGCCAAGCCGACGGCGTGGCGTGCCGGACGGTGGAGATGTTCGAGGCGTTCGGCCTGGCCGACCAGCTCGTCCACGAGGGCTACCAGGTCAACGAAGTGACCTTCTGGCGACCGGACCCCCAGGACGGCACCTCCATCGTCCGGACCGGACGCATCGACGACGTCGAGGACGGCATCTCCGAGATGCCGCACATGATCGTCAACCAGGCACGGATGCTGGCCTATCTGCGCGACCACATGCGCCGCTCCGCCTCCCGTGCCGAACCCAGCTACGGGCTGCACGCCACCGACGTGCGGATCGACACCGACGCCAACGACGAACACCCGGTCACGGTCACACTCCAGCACGTCAAGGACTTCCAGCCGACCGGGGAAAGCTCGACCATCCGCGCCCGGTACGTCGTCGGTTGCGACGGCTCGCGCAGCGGCACCCGGGAAGCCATCGGCCGCCGTCTCAAGGGCGACACGGCCAACCAGTCATGGGGCGTGCTGGACGTCCTCGCCGTCACCGACTTCCCCGACATCCGGCTCAAGTCCGCCATCCACTCCGAGCAGGGCAGCATCCTGGTCATCCCGCGCGAAGGCGGTTACCTGGTCCGGCTCTACATCGAGCTCGACAACGACCGGGACGCCGAGATGCTCCGCGAGCGCAGCGTGACCCCGGAGAAACTCGCCGCAGTCGCCGGCCGGATCCTGCACCCCTACACCCTCGAGGTGAAGCACGTCGGGTGGTGGGCGGTCTACGAGATCGGCCAGCGCCTCTGCGATCGCTTCGACGACGTCCCCGACGCCGAGACCGACACCCGTCAGCCTCGCGTGTTCATCGCCGGCGACGCCTGCCACACCCACAGCGCGAAGGCCGGGCAGGGCATGAACGTCTCGATGGCCGACGCCTGGAACCTCGGGTGGAAGCTCGGCACCGTGCTCCGCGGGACCTCGCGACCCGAGGTGCTGCGCACCTACTCGGCGGAACGGCAGAAGGTCGCCCAGCAGCTCATCGACTTCGACCGCGAATTCGCTGCGCTGTTCAGCACCCGGCCGGACAGCGATAAGGACGCCGACCCGGCGCGGTTCCAGCACTACTTCCGCGAGCAGGGTCGGTTCACCGCCGGGGTCGCGGTCCGCTACGAGCCCTCGGTCCTCACCGCGGCACCGACCCACCAGCACCTGGCGGCGGGCTTCCCGATCGGGATGCGGTTCCACTCCGCGCCGGTCATCCGGCTGGCCGACGCCAAGCCGATGCACCTCGGCCACGCAGCCCGGGCCGACGGCGCCTGGCGCCTCTACGCGTTCGCCGACCGGGCCCATCCCGGCGGCCCCGATTCCCGGCTGCGGGAACTGGCCGGGTTCCTGGCCTCGGAAGGCTCACCGATCGCCCGGTTCACCCCGCCCGGCGCCGACCCCGACTCGGTGATCGATGTCCGGGCCGTCCTCCAGCAGGGACATCGCGACGTCACCGTCGATGACCTGCCGCCGGTCCTCCTCCCCCGCAAGGGATCGTTCGAGCTCATCGACTACGAGAAGGTCTTCTGCCCCGATCCGGCCACCGACATCTTCGATCTGCGCGGTTTGGACCGGGACCGCGGAGCCCTCGTGGTCGTCCGGCCGGACCAGTACGTCGCGAACGTCCTCCCCCTCGACGCCCACGACGAACTCGTCGACTTCCTCGGCAGCACGTTGGTCGAGGTCGGGACGCCGACCTGCTAACACGTCACCAGCACAGCGGTCATCTCAGCCAACGATGGGCCCCTGGGTGATTTCCTTGATGACATCGGCGGGGCCGGGACGAGCGTCGTTCTCCGCGGCGGCGGCCCGGGCCCGATCGCGGAAGGTACCCTCCCCCAACGCCCGCCGCACCGCGGGGAAGATCTCGTCCCCGCGGTCAACGGTGATCGCCGCTCCGGCGGCAGCGGCGCGGGCGGCATTGATCGGCTGATCGGCGCCCTGCGGCCACAACACCATGGGAAGACCGTGTGCCAGGGCGCCGAGGACCGTGCCGGGACCACCGGCACCGACGACAAGATCCGCTCGGTCGAGAAGCTGGCCGAGCGGCACGAACGGCACGAAGTGCACCTCGACGCCGTCGGGTCGCCGGCTCGGCCGGGTGCCGTCATCGCCCGCGGCCGGGTTCCTCATCGACGAGCCCACAGTGGCGATCACGTTGACGTCGCGGCCTGCCGTCGCCCCCACGGTCGTGTCCAGCACATCCGGGTCGGAGAAGATCGTGCCCAGGGTGACCAGCACCGTGGGCTTGGCCGGGTCCGCGAAGGCCGGCGGTTCGAATGCCATGTCGCGGGGGCGTCGGTGGGCTTGCGCACGCAGCGGCAGCACGGGTACGCGGCTGGACCAGTCGGGGTCCTGCAGTTGTGGTGGACACGGGTCGATGTAGCTCAGCGGCTCAACGGGGTCCAGCCCGGCGTCCCGATAGCGCGAAGCCGCGACGCGCTCGATCTCGGTGATCACAGCGGGCGTCGCGGGGCCGATACCCACCTGGTACCAGGGGATCCCGAGAGCGGCTGCGACCATCGGACCGATCGCGTCGAACATCTCGGCCACGATCAGGTCGGGCGCCCACTCGCGGCCAAGACTGATCGTTTCATCGCCGCCGAGGTCCACGCGGGAGCCGCCGAAGATCTCCCCGATGAGTTCGGGCCCCGGGTGGAAAGGGTCTGCGCCGGTGCGGCGGGCAGCGTCCTCGGAGAACTCCATCGGCATCGCACCCGCGGCCAGGAACTCCACCTCGGATGCGAGCTCCGGACCGACCTCGTCCCGCACGCCGGCGCTGGTCGCCAGCGCAACGGCATGCCCCGCCTCGACCGCGGCCTGCATCAACGGCCCCAACGGCAGAACATGGCCGTGAGCGGGGGTTGCACTGAACAAAATTCGCACAAAACCAACCTACACAGCAGTTCTGCCACTCGAGTCCGCATCGAAGTCGATCAGGACCATTCGTCGATCGCAGCGAGGCGAAAGCCCCAGAACCATCCGGTACCCGTGCCATGGGGTGTTCCTCCTCTCCTGTTCCGGGGGCCGTGGCTCAGCGAGCCGGGCGGTTGAGGGCCTGGGACCGCGGATCGTGCAGCTCGTCCTCGGCGTGCTGCCACCCCGTGACTCGTGCCTGCCGGCCTGGTCGAACTCCGCCTCCCGCCTCAGCGGTCGATCAGCGGCGCCACCTCTGCGACCCGGTTGGTCCAGACGAAGCCCTTGAAACCACCGGGAATCCGCCCCAGCGACTCCTGCGTGTCGAATCCCTCGGAGAACCCGCCAGATCCGGCCACCAGGACGACGCGGGTGCCCGCGGACTCCATGCGGCTCACGAACTTCGACGGCCACGCCCACAGCCACGGCGCGTAGGACTCCGGGATGTGCAGTTCGGTGTTCGCGCAGGCGTCCGGAACGATCCCGGTCCACCCGATCGCCTCGTACCGCAGAAGGCAGTCGGTCATGCTGCCCTTCGACGCGGCGCGGATCTGCGGCAGCCGGTCCCGGACGGCCCGCACCGGCGCATCACCACCGTAGACGGCGATGTTGGCCAGCCGAGCCGCGTCCAGCTCGGACAGCCGCTGGGCCAGCGCGGCGCCCTCGCCCGCGTCCTCGCTCTTGACGTGGATCAACAGCGGCTCCTGGGGGAACGCCGAGAGCACCTCGTCCAGCGACGGCATGAGCCCGACACCGCGCCCCCGGAACGGGAAGGTCCGGCCGCCGTCCGCCGTGTAGCCGTAGCCGATGTCGAGCGCCTTCAGCTCGGCCATCGTGAAGTCCCGGGTGGTGCCGGACCCGTCGGTGCGGCAGTCCACCTCCCAGTCGTGGAAGACCGCGAACTGCCCGTCGCTGGTGGGATGCACGTCGAGTTCGACCAGGTCGGCCCCGGAGTCGAACGCCGCGCGCATGCCGGCGATCGTGTTCTCGAGGAACCCGTGCGCCGGAGGATCGATCCGCTCGGCGGTGCACGTGTCGTTCTCCACGCCGGCGGTGCTGAACGTCTGCGCGACACCGCGATGTGCCAGCAGCTTCGGAGGTTCCCCGCCGACCTCGGCGAACAGCTGGGTGTTGTTGGCGAAGGCGAACGCGGCGAGGACCACGACGACACCGCCGAGGATGTACCGCTTCTTCCGCCACCGCGGACGTGCTTCGAGCATGCCACATTCTGCCGCGAGTCCGGAAACCGCCGCCACGCACCCACGACCGGTCAGCGGACCAACGCCGCACCCAAGTGCAGCGCGGGTCTGGACGACCGCAATGAGGTTCGCGTCGGTCGACGCCGCCCCACTGCACTCCGGGTCCAGCACAGCGGCGGCGAACGACCTGACCTGCGGAACATGTCCACAGTGGAACTCGCCAGGCACCGACTCGTCGACGCACCCGGCTCCATCGACACCACACGACTGGAGAGCGGGCTAGTGGCGATGATCCGGCCTGGTTCAGCGGTGCTGAACATCCCCGGCGGCAGCGGAACGCACCCGTTGCCTGAGGATGGTGCGCTGCTTCTCTGGCGCGACCTTGCGGAAGTCGCTGAGATAGATCTCGTGATGCTTGCCGGCCATGCACAACCCGTGGCCGGGGATGAACTCATGATGCAGTTGCGCGAGCACGTCCGCCTCGTCGTCGAAGGAGCCGATGTGCAGCGTCTGCACGCACCGCCCCTCGGACAGCGCCTCCAGCCGGACGTCGTCGAGACGCGCTGGCCGGTTCTTCGTCCCGGCATGTTCGACGGCGGCGGCGAACATGGCCTGGTCGATCCAGTCGGGGACCATGAGCATCATCGTCCAGTCCCACTGCGACTTGTCACGCCCGGCCGTGAAGGAGTCCATGTCCTCGGCCCACCACAGGCCTTCCAGCGGCGGGACCACGTAGTCGCGGCCGAGCCCCTGCTTGCTGGCGAACTTCAGCTTGTAGGCGACCGGGTAGAGCGCTTCGACCGCCTCGGCGAAGGCGGGCGAGGTGTTGGGGTCGCCGTGGCCGTCGACCATGAGGTACTGCATGTCGGGCACGTCCACGAACCGGAATCGGCCACGTTGTGCTTGATAGGAGTCGAGAGTCTTCTTGAAGTCGATCTTGTCGGTCATCAGGCACCCCGGCTCGCCTGGCGAGCCTTGCCTTTCTGCCTCCAGGAGGCTGAGCGAATACGAGAACACCTCACACGCCGGCCGGCGACCACTCACGAGCAGGTGGGTGGAAGCTCGATGCCGGCGGATGTCCTCGCTGTCGAGTTCGTCGGCGAGCATCAGCACACCTCCATCCCCTGAACACCCCGAACTCTTCCGGCCAACCACCCCGATCGCCACCGCTGACCATCCGAGCACGCTCGACACTCATCGCCGTGCCGAGCCGAGTCGGCACGGGTGCAGGCCGGACAGATGCGGGAACACAAGCCATCATCGACCAACCGGCTCGGCCCAAGATCACCTGTCCTCGAATCACCGACTTTGTGACAGAGCCGACATTCTTGGTTTTCGGGAGCCGCATGTGCAACCTGGGTCCGATTCGCCGCGTCTTGATCACTGGTAGCTCCTTGACTCCGAAGGGCGGGACCTGTGCACGACGAGCCCACCGTGGTTCTTCCCAAGACCGGCAGGCGCTGGCGGCGCGTTCGGCGGATCGGCTTGTCCGTCATCGGCGGCTTCGTCCTCGCCGTGGCGGGTGCTTTCGGCGTCGGGTACCTGGCTTGGGAGGTGCCGGATCCGCAGCAGGTCGCCGCCGGGACGCAGCAGTCGATCGTGCTCAAGTACGCGGACGGTTCCGAGATGATGCGGATCGTGCCGGAGAGCGGGAACCGGATCATGATCCAGGACCTGGGGGAGGTTTCCGGGCCGATGCGGCAGGCCACCCTCGCCGCCGAGGACGCGTCCTTCTACACCAACGGCGGGTTCGACTTGTCCGGCATCGTGCGCGCGGTGTTCGCGCAGATCACGGGCAGCGCCGGGGGTGGTTCGACGTTGACGCAGCAGTACATCAAGCTCGCCACCGGCGACGATGAGCACAACTACGCCCGCAAGTTCAAGGAGATCGTGCTGGCGTTCAAGATGACCAACGAACAGCCCAAGGACGAGATCTTCAAGGCGTACCTCAACACGGCGTACTACGGGCGCGGTGCTTGGGGCGTCCACGCCGCCGCCAACGCCTACTTCGGCAAGCTGCCGCGCGACCTGAACGCGTCCGAAGCGGCGCTGCTGGCGGGCATGGTGCAGAAGCCGAACGAGAACGACCCGCGGGTGGACGCGGATCAGGCGAACTGGCGCTGGACCTACGTGGCCGACCAGATGCTCGCCAACGGGATGGTCGACCCCGGGCAGCGGGTAGCGATGCGGATGCCGGAGACCCGGGAGCGGTTCGCGTGGCGGGGCGAGGAGATGTCCGGTCCGCTGTTCCACGTCCGGGAACGGGTGCTGCAAGAGCTGGAGCAAGCCGGGTTCAGCGCCCAGCAACTGCATCAGAACGGAAGCACGGTCATCACCACGATCGACCGCGACGCGCAGCACGTGGCCGAGTCCGCGATGGCCGCGGAGACCGCGAATCAACCGCAGAACATCCGGGCGGCGCTGGTGGCGATCGAGCCCGGTACCGGTGCAATTCGCGCCTACCACAGCGGAGACCGCCAGATCGGCGGCTTCGACTGGGCCAAGGCCGTGCAGCCGCCGGGCACGACGATCCAGCCGTTCGTCGTGGCCGCGGGGTTGATGCAGGGTTACGGCCTCGGCGAGGTCTACAACGGGCGGTCACCGCAGGAGATCAACGGCGCCACGTACCGGAACACCGGATCCTGCTCCGACGTCTCGCCCTGCAGCGTCCGTTCGGCGATGTCGGAGTCGGTCGAGACGGCCTTCCTGAACATGACCCTGAAGTTCGGTCCCGGGAAAGTGCGCGATGCCGCCCTGCGTGCGGGAATTTCCCCGACCGCCGGGGGGAAACCGTCGATGCAGGAGCCTGATGGCGAGGTGGGGATCCGCATCGCGATGGGCGACTACCCGGTGAGCACGGTGGACATCGCGCACGGGTACGCGACGCTGGCCGACGGCATGCGGTCGCAACCGCACTTCTTGCAGAAGGTGTTGGACAGCAACGGGAACGAGTTGGCCGACTTCGCGACCGCGCCGGCGAGCGCCTTCTCCGACAATCCCTCGGAGAGCAGGGACATCGCCGGGAACGTCACCGAATCCATGCGGTGGTCGCACCCTTCGACGCTCCTCAACGATCCGGCCACCGGCGGGCTCACCACCGAGCGGCCGGTCGCGGGGAACAGCGGCATCGCCCAGTTCGGCGGTTCTCCGGACAAGACCCTGACGGCATGGACGGCGGGGTTCACGCCGCAGATCGCCGTCGCGGTGTCGGTCAGCGCCAGTGACGAGAAGGGCCGACCGCAGCCGGTGGTGGGGTCCCACGGCTCGATGATGGGCGAGATGTACCCGAACCGGATCTGGCAGCAGTTCATGAAGGCATACCTGGAGCCCCGGCCGGTCGAGGCGTTCATGCCGTTCGCCCCTGTCGGGACCTACGGGGACCCCAACCCGCTCCCGCCGCCCCCGGGCGCGGCGGTGGTGGCGAGCATCACCCCGACAGCGAAGCCGCGTTGACACTTGTATTCGCCTTGTGACGTGGCGACCGGGAACTTCGTTCACCGCACCGGATCAGTCGAACGGCTTCCAGCGCTCTCCTGCGAAGCGGACGAGCGCCTGTTCGAGCTGAGCGGGCACGGAGCAGTCGGTCGGCAAGTGGTACATCGCGATCCATTCGGCGGAGTTGATCCGTACCACGCGGACCAGAACCAGCCACCGACTGTGTGGATGGCCCGAGACCCCCGGCTTCGTCACCCTCAGCCAGGCTCTGAATCGTCCGCTGGGGGTGCGATTCACTCGGGGCAGGCGTCGATCGCGACAACTGCCGTGGGAAGACGGTGAATAGCACGGACGGTGAAATCCGCTTTGCCGAGCAGTTCGCTGAATTCGCGAGCCGAGCGCTCTTCTCCGCCCACCACGGTCATCATGTAGAGGTCCATGAGTGCGGCGAACCGCGCGTCCTGCCCTGTGTCGCCGTCCTCGACGACCCGTTCGACGATCATGAGGTGGCCGCCGGGAGGCATGGCCTGCCGACAGACGCGCAGCAGCTCGACGCAATGCTCGTCGTCCCAGTCGTGCAGGATCTGGCGCAGCATGTAGAGATCCCCGCCCGACGGCACGGAGGAGAAGAAGTCCCCGGCGATCGCCGAGCAGCGGTCGGACAAGCCCATGCGGTCGATGCGAGCCTGCGCGCTCGCGGTGACCTTGGGCCTGTCCAGCAGGATCCCTTCGACGCTTGGGTTGGTTTGGAGCAGACGGGCGAGCAACGCGCCATCGCCGCCCCCGACATCCACGATCCGGCGATGCCCGGAGAAACCGACCGCCTCGAGCAGTTGGTCGATCTCCAGCTCCTGGTCGTGGTCCTGCGACCGGTCGAACAGCTCTCGGAGCCGCGTGTCCCGGCCGAGGTGTTCGAAGAGGTTCGCGCCTAGCAGCTCGTTGAACGCCGTCCTGCCGGTGCGCACCGTGCCGGCCATGCCGGTCCAGGCGGTTCCGATCTCGCCGGCCGCCAGCAGTGCGGTCGGAAGTGCTGATCCGGGGACCCCGGTGCGCAACGCCGCCCCGAGCGGGGCGAGCTCGTACGAGCCATCAGCGCGGGCACGGTACACCTCGAACGCCGACAGGCTCCGCATGAGCTGGGACAACCGCCGAAGGTCCGCACCGGCGCGCCTGGCCAGTTCCGTGACCGGCAGAGGGCCGTCGGCGAGCAGGTCCGAGATCCCGAGCTCGGCCGCCGCGCACACCGCGCGGGAGAGCAGTTGGCCGAAAACCATCTGCCGGATCAGCACGGCCCCCGGCCGATTCCCGCCGTAGCGGTTTCTGGCGCTCTGGTGCAGCTCGCGGATGAGTGGGTCCGTCCGCGTCCGTGTGGAGTGCGCCGCGAATCTCGCGTCGTACTCCTGGAACCATTCCTGGTCCGCGTGCAGGAAGAGCGCGTCGTGTGGTGCCATGTGCCGGATGGCGTAGAGCGCGATCGGCGACCGGGAGACCGGGAAGGCCGGGTTGCGCACGGCCCGTTCGTCGCAGGCAGGATGGAACTGGCCGATCATCAGGCCCGCGCCGACGGCCAGGTCTTTGAGCTCACCGTAGCTCTCGTCGATCTGCCGCCAGCCTGCCTCGGCGGCGTCGGGGAGGACCACCAGCAGGCCGTCCAGCGAGATGCCCGACTTCTTCGGCGGCGCCGTCGTCCGCTTGAACTCGCGCAACTTGGCGGAGACCAGGCGCCGCAGCTCATCGACGTCGCACGCGTCGACGCCGTAGTGGAAGCTGAAGCGGATTGCGTCGGCATTGAGGGCCCCGGGCATGAACGGGCAGACCGGCCCGGGCCGGCCGATGTGCTCTGCCGGGCTGCTCACGTAGTCGCGCAGCCAATCGAGGATGGTCGACATGTCGCGATCGAGACGGCAGTCGGGCGGTAGCGCGGGGGCCACGATGATTTCGGGCATCACCCGGGCTCCGTCCGGTGTGCGACGGGCGGCTCGACCGCCCGCGGAAGTGCGTACCCGGCCGCTGGTTCGGTTCCGCCGGGCGAACGATCAGCCCCAGTGCGACGCAACGATCCAGCGCGGCGCAGGAAGTAGGCCTTCTGCAAGCCCGTCGGACCCGCACCCACCACGAAGAACGGAACACGCGACATCAGCGCTCTCACCCCCCGGCATCGAAACGCGTGGTGCTCGACGGGTTCCCCATCCAGGTCGTGCTCAACCGCACCGGCCGTCCGGGCCACTGTCATCTGTGGCTACTCCGACGACACCGTGCACGGCTGCCGGGCGAACATGCACACCCAGGAGTTCCGCCCCGCTCCCCCGGCAGCCGCACCGGTGCAACTGCAGTCCATGACTCTTCAGCGTCCCGTCCATCTCGGCTTGCGCTTCTCCGCGAACGCTGCCAGCCCCTCGAGCCGATCCTCGGAGTCGAGCGCCCTGGCGGCGATCGGCTGCTGTGCCTCCCACGCCTCCTCCTCCGCCGCCCACGACGACGACCGGAAGATGATCTCCTTCGACGCCATCACCGCCGTAGGCCCGTTTTCCCGCAGAGATTCGGCAAGTTCCAACGCGGTCTTGAAGGAGGCTCCCGGGGATACGACCCGGTTCACCACACCCCAGCGGTGGAAGAACTCCGCGTCGCGGAACACACCGGTCAAGGCGAGCTCCATGGCCACGTGGTAGGGCAACCGCTTCGGTAGCCGGAACAGTCCGCCGCCGGCCGCCACGACGTTGTGCCGGACCTCGGGCAGCCCGAACCGAGCGGTGGCGGAGGCGACGATCAGGTCGCAGGAGAGGCACAGCTCGAACCCGCCGCCGACGGCGAACCCCTCCACCGCGGCGATCAGGGGCTTGCGCGGTGGCCGCCGGAAAACTCCGAAGCCGCCCCGCTTCGGCGTGGCCGCCTTTTCGCCCCTGGCCGCCGCTTTCAGGTCGCCCCCGGCGGAGAACGTCCCGCCTGCGCCGGTGATGATGCCGGCGAACAGGTCGTCGTCGTCATCGAGCAGGTCCATCGCCCGCTCGATCTGCTCGGCGGTCGCCAGATCGACCGCATTCCGGGATTCGGGTCGGTTGATCGTGACGATCAGGGTTCGATCGCGCCTTTCGGTCAGGACGAGGTCCTTGGCGGGGCTGCTGGACCGTTCTGGCATGGATAGCGCCTCTTTCCCCTGGCCGTGAGCGAACGTCAATCCAGTACCGGGCTCAGGCGCGCAGCCCGAATTCCTGCCGGGCGATGAGCCCGCGCATGACCTCCGAGGTGCCGCCGCCGATGGTTTCGAGGATCGACTGTCGCCACATGAACTCTGCGTCGGTTCCCTTGACGAGCGCCTCGGCCGAGCCGAACTCCAGTCCGGCACGGGCGATGTCCTGCGCCAGGACCGTCCCCGCCAGCTTGTGGTAGGCCGCGGGCACCGCCGATGGCTCACCGCTGATCACCTCGCCGAGAAGCGCCAGTGCCAGCGCCTCGACCTCCGCAACGCGCACGGCCAGTTCCGCGAGCCGGCGCCGGACGACCGGGTCACCGAGGGCACCGGCGGCCTCCAACCCGGTCACCACGTCGTGCAGGTCGCGCCGCAGCCGTTTCGGTGGGAACTGCACGTGCCGCTCCACCGCGAGCGCCGAGCTGACCACCTGCCAGCCCTCGTTCTCGTCGCCCACCCGGTTGCCCACCGGGACCCGCACGCCGTCGAACCGGACCTCGTTCAGCCGCCCGCCGTCGAGCGTCGGAATCGGCGAGACCGACACCCCGGGACTGTCCAGCGGCACGATCAGCACGCTGAGTCCGCGCGATCTGCTGTCCTGGGTGCCGGTCCGGCACAGCAGCCAGATGTAGTCCGACCAGTGCGCGTTGGACGTCCAGCACTTCGCGCCGTCGACCACGTACTCGTCGCGGTCGCGCCGGGCCCGGGTGCGCACCGCCGCCAGGTCGGAGCCGGCGTCCGGTTCGGAGTAGCCGAGGCAGAAGTTGATCCGGCCGCGCCGCAGTTCGGTCAGGAACCGGGTGCGCTGCTCGTCGGTGCCGTGCGACATCAGCGCCTTGGCGACCAGGCCGGGTCCCATCGGCGGCCGGGCCACGCGGGCGTAAGCCATCTCGTCCCACAAGATGAATTCGTACGCCGGCGAGCGGCCGGCGCCGCCGAACTCGACAGGCCAGGACAGCGACAGCCAGCCCCGGTCCCCGAGCGCCCGGTAGACGCGCCGGACCCCGTCGGGTGTGTTCGCCCCGCGATGGAAGTATCCGTTCACGTCGCGGTAGCTGTCCAGGAACTCGAGGACCTCGCCGCGAAAGGCCTCTTCTTCTGGTGTGAAGCCGAAATCCATCTCAACCCTCCGCGCCGGTGGTCCACCTCGGTTCCCGGCCCTCGCTGAACGCGCGCGGCCCTTCCTTGGCGTCGGGGTGGGCCCAGTGCATGCGCAGCAACGCCCAGCCGTACTCGCACGCTTGCGCGTATCCCATTTCGAGCGAGCCCCAGATCGCCTGCTGCGACAGCGACACCGCGGCCGGCGAGTTCCGCACGATCGCGCGGGCCATCTCCTCGGCCGCGTCCATCAGACCGGCCGTTGTGGACAATTCGTCGACCAGGCCGAGCTGGTAGGCTCGTTCGGCCGGCATGCGATAGCTCTTTCCCAGCAACGTCATCCGCAGCGCGGACCCCAGCGGCAGCCGCTTCGCCAGCCCGATGTTCTCCATCGCGCCGACGAGCCCGACGTTCACGTGGGTGTCCATGAAGGCCGCGTGGTCCACGGCGAGCACGATGTCCGCGTCCACCACGAAGTGCAGTCCCGCGCCGGCGACGAGTCCGTTGACCGCGCTGATCACGGGTTTCCACACCCGGTTCTGCTTCGGCGACCAGTACACCTCATCGGTCAGCGGCCCGGTGCCGGTGCTCATGCCACCGCGTTCGGCGACTGCGTTGACGTCCGCACCGGTGCAGAAGTGCCGGTCACCGGCACCCGTGACGATCGCCGCGCGGATCCACGGGTCGTCGCGCACCTCGCCCCAGATCTCCTTCATCCGCGGCATCATCGACCCGGTCAGCGAATTTCCCTTGTGCGGACGGTTGAGCGTGATGTACGCGACGTGGTCGCGCTTGTCGAAGAGCACCTCGGGGGCAACAGCTGCATCCTGCTCGCTCATCATCCCTGACCTTTCCGGCAGTATCTCGCCAATACCTGTTCGCCCAGGCGGTTCGCGTAGCCGGGCAGCGTTGCCAACTGCCTGATCCGGTGCGCCACCTGCCCGATCGGCCCCTCCACGGAATACCCGATCGCACCGAAGGTCTGGTGCGCGACGAGCGCCGCCTCGACCGCGGCCCGGGAAGCGGACAGCCGCGCGGAAACCGCCAGCACGCCACCGTCCTGGGAACCTGCGTCCACCGCAAGCGCGGCCATTGTGGTCAGCTTCTCGGCCGACGTCAACGCGACGCCCGCGGTCACGATCGGATGCGCGACCGCCTGGAAGGAACCGATCGCCCGGCCGAACTGAACGCGGGTCCTGGCGTGCTCGGCCGCCGCGTCGAGCAGTCGCCGGCCTGCGCCCCACAGGTAGGCCGCAAGGGCCACATCGGACAACGCCATCCCGGCGCGCACCCGTTCCAACGCCCGCACGCGCTCCAGGACGACCCGGCCCCACGGCTCGCCGCCCAGCGTCTCGACCGGCTCGACCGTCCCGGTCGGACGGGCCAGCCATGCCCCTTCGCCGTCGGTTTCGACGAACACCTCCGCCAGCGGGGCCCAGGGCAGCAGCGGTGGCTCCCCGAACGCGGGAAGGCTGGTGCCGTTGGCGAGGGGGTCGACCATTCCCGCTGGCAGCGTGTGCGTGGCGAACACGGTCGCCACGAGGGGCCCGGGTGCGGCGGCTCGCCCGAGTTCCGCACCGACCGCGGCGATCTCGCCGGCCCCGCCGCCCTCACCGGGCACCGCCAGCGACAGCACACCCAGCTCGGCCAGCCCTCGCCAGAACGGCCACGGGAAGGAACCGGGACCGGCGCACCGGACCTCCTCCGTGCAACGCGCCGCGCAATAGCTCCGGACCAAGTCGGCCAACGCACGTTGCTCCGCAGTGCGGGTCAGCGCGATGCTCACGACGCCCTCGCCCAGCGCGCGGCCACCACCGTGCGTTCGTGCGCGCGCCTGCCGCCGAGTTCGGCCCGCTGCGCCTGCATGCGCAGCGTCCACAGGTGCAGGTCGTGTTCCTTCGTGAGCCCGACGGCGCCCATGATCTGGTGCGTTTCCCGCGTCAACCGGCTCAGCGCGGCCATCGTGTGCGCCGCGGCGACGGCGGCCGACTCCGTCGGCGCACCGCGGAAAGCAGCCTCGTAGACCAGCCAGCGCGCACCCTCGACGAGCACGCTCAGCTCGGCCAACCGGTGCTGCAACGCCTGGAACGACCCGAGCGACCGGCCGAACACCTTGCGATCCTTGGCATAGGTGACGGCGACATCCAGGGCCTGCCGCATCATCCCCACTGCTTCCGCCGACGCTCCGACCCGCCACCAATTCACCATGGTCGCGGCAGTTCCGGGAGCAAGCTCACGCCGTCGTGCAGGAGTGACCCGCGCCAGCGGGTAGCCGTAGGCGGATGGCACCGGCTCGGCGGCAGCCGGGTCGAGCTCGGCGACGACACATCGGTCGCCGTCGGCCAGCAGCATCCGCCCGGCCTCGCCACCGAAGCGGGCCGGGCCGGGATCCCCGCCCACCGCCATGGCGATGGGCCCCTCCTGTTGATCGAGCCCGAGCGCCGGCAGCACCAGCAGGTGCGGCACCGGCGTGATGGCGCCGAGCTCGGCGGCGATCCGCTCGACCGCGAGCGCCGCGCCGAGCGGACCGGCTTCCTCAGCACCGAACAGGTCGAGGAAGCCGGCCCGCCGCAGCTCGGCTTCCAGGGTGTGGTCGTACTCGCCACGGACGGCGAGTTCACGGCTGCGAGTTGTGCCGGCGTGCCGGCTCAGCAAGGTGCCCAGGGCGTCGAGTAGCGCGCGCTGGGTCGACGACGGCTCGAAATCCATGGCTAGTCCTTCGGCAGGTTCAGGATGAGACGGGTGATCAGGTTGAGCTGGACCTCGTAGCTGCCCGCCGCGATACCCGCGCCGAGCGAGTTGCGGAACTGCGCGTCGCCCAGCTCTCCCTCCACCAGGGCTTCGCCGCCCATGACGTCCAAGGCGAGGTCGCCGACGGCCCGTTCGGCCTGCACCATCGCCGCGCGGGCCTGGTACGCCAGCGGCGAGGGTTCCTTCGCCTTCGCTCGTTCATCGATCACGCGGTAGACGAGAACCCTGGCCGCTTCGCACAGCGCCCGCGCGTGGCCGAACTGTTCTTGGACACCCACGTCGGCCAGGCGGCCGGCCGCCCCGCACAACTCGGCCAGCCGGTCGAGCACCAGCGCGGCGCGCGCGTACCGAGGTGCCCCGACGCGTTCGTAGGCGAGTGTGCGCCGGACGATCTCCCAGCCCTTGTTCTCCTCGCCGAGCAAGCATTCGGCAGGAATCCGGGCGCCGGTCAGGAAGAGCTCGTTGAAGGAGTGATCGCCAACGAGTCCGTCGATGCGCCGGACCTCGACCCCGGGCGTCTTCAACGGCAGCAGGAAGACCGAGATGCCGTCGCGCCCGGCGGCGACCGAACCGGTCCGGGCCAGCAGGAAGCAGTAGTCCGCCGCATTGGCGTATGAGGTCCAGATCTTCTGTCCATCCAGGACGTAGCCGTCCCCGTCCCGCACCGCCCGCGTCCGCAGCGCCGCCAGGTCGGTACCGGCCTCCGGTTCGGAGAAGCCCTGGCACCAGAAGACTTCGCCGCGCGCGATCGGCGGCAGCAGCTTGCGCTTCTGCTCCTCGGTGCCGTACTTGATGATCGCAGGGCCGACCCAGTTCACGTTCATGTACTGCGGTCCGCGTGGTTCCCCGCGCTTCCACATCTCCTCGCCGAGCACGAAATGCTGCCACGCACCTTGACCGCCACCGCCGTACTCCTCCGGCCAGTGCGGCGTGAGCCATCCCCGGTCGGCCAGCTTGCGCACGAACGCACGCGAGAAGTCACTGTAGACCGCGCTGCCAAGGCCGGTCTCGGATCGTTCCCAGCCGGCCAGCTCGCGGTCCAGGAAAGCGACGAGCTCGCCGCGGAAGTTCGTGTCGGCTTCGCTCCACGCGAATTCCATCAGTTCCTCCCGGGCGCGCGATCGTCCAGCCGGTTGTTCGCTCGGATCACGTCTGCAACTCCCATCAACGGAGAACATTCGACTATTGAGTGTACTCTATTTTTGCGACCGGCCGCGAGCCGTGGGCAGCGGTGCCGCCACGGGACGCAGCGGCACCGGCGCGAACCAGGAATGTCGCCTTTGGTCAAACCGAACGCCCTGCTGCTCGAGGTCAGTAGCCATGTTCGACACCCGCCGGCGCCGCCAATCTTCACTCCTCGGCGGGCACGCCGCCGGCCCGCAGTAGGCGCCGAACGTCTTGCGAGCACAGATTAAAGAGGATACTCTTTTCGGATCGTCGGCACTAGTGCATTGCCGCGTCCGTCACCTCACGGAGGTCTCGATGGTCTCGCCGGAACCACACACGCAGGCCCCGTCGACAGCCGACAACTCCACGGGGACCGGCGACACCGCCCGCCGCGGCCAGTCCGCGCAACTGCGCAAGGTGACGCTGTCCAGCCTGATCGGCACCGTGATCGAGTACTACGACTTCCTGATCTACAGCACGATGGCGGCCTTGGTGTTCGGGGAGTTGTTCTTCCCGTCCCTTGATTCCGCCACCTCCACGGTCGCGGCATTCGGCACCATGGCGGCCGGCTATGCGGCTCGCCCCTTGGGCGGGCTCGTCTTCGGGCATTTCGGCGATCGCCTCGGCCGCAAGTCGATGCTGATGGTGACCATGGTGCTGATGGGCAGTGCCAGTTTCCTCATCGGCGTCCTGCCCACCTACGGCTCGATCGGTATCGCCGCGCCGCTGATCCTGGTCGTTCTGCGCGTGGTGCAAGGCCTCTCGGTCGGCGGCGAGTGGGGAGGCGCGGCGCTGATGGTCGTCGAACATGCCGACTCGCGCCGTCGAGGCCTGTGGGCGGGAATCATGCAGCTCGGATCGCCCCTCGGCTCCTTCCTGTCCACCCTGGTAGTCGCCCTGATCAGTCTGCTGCCGAAGGATTCCCTGCTGTCCTGGGGGTGGCGGCTGCCGTTCCTGTTGAGCGCCCTGTTGCTGATGATGGGCCTGTACGTGCGGCTTCGGGTGGTCGAGAGCCCGGTGTTCGAGGCGGCGGCCGCCGAGGCCGGCTCCCGGCGGCGCCCCAAGATACCTGCGCTGCAGGTGCTACGCCGTCCCCGTGCGCTCGTCCTCGCCTGTGCGGTCGGGATCGGACCATTCGCGCTCTCGGCCCTGATCAGCTCGCACATCATCGCCTACGCCAAAGGGATCGGCTACGAGATGCCCGACATCGCGCGGGCGTTGATGCTCGTGGCGTGCGTCGGCATCGTCTGCATCCCGCTGTTCTCCGCGTGGTCGGACCGACTGGGGCGCCGCATCGTCAGCCTGTCCGGTGCCATCGGCGCGGTGCTCTTCGCGCTGCCCTTGTACGCCTTGGTGAACACCGGTTCCGCGGTGCTGCTGACCGTCGGCATGATGTTCGCCCAGGTGTTGCAGAACCTGATGTACGCGCCGCTGGCACCGATGCTCTCCGAGATGTTCGGCACGGGCGTCCGCTACACCGGCATTTCGTTGGGCTACCAGCTGGCCAGCCTGATCGGCGCCGGCTTCACGCCGTTGATCGCGAGCAGCCTGGTCGCCGGCGCCGGAGGTTCGAGCCTGCCGCTGAGCTGCATCGCGGCCGTGGCGGCTGGAATCACGATCGTGGCAATCTGGCGCATCTCCGAGACCCGCGGTCGCGACCTCACCGAGGGCCACTCCGCCCGGCCGCGCGGTGCGGAGTCCTCATCGGAACGGGCAACGCAGTGACGCCCGGCAAGGCTCGCTACCGGCTCGATCTCAGCGTGAGTGTCCGCGACCTGGTCGCCTCCTGAACATCGGTTGATCACAGCACGAGGAGAACACGATGAACGCCGACCCGTCGACCGTCGTCCCGGCGTTGCTCGCCGCGGCAGGTCTGTCGCCCGCACCGCAGGAACAGGCGCAGATCATCGCCGAATACCCGAGCTGGATTGCGGAGGTCGCTACGCTCTACGCCCTGCCGGAGGCCCGTTACGAGCAGCCCGCTCTGGTCTTCCGGGCCGAGCTCTGACCGCGTGAGATCGAGGGAGAACGTCGTGGGCAAGGAACTCACGCTACCGAACTGGCTGCGAACGATCGGCGCGCAACGGCACGGGGCGCACCGCCGAGCGCTCGTCGACGAGTGCGGCGAGCTGACGTTCGCCGAGCTCGTCGACGCGATGAACGCGGTGGCGGACGGACTCCGGAACGCGGGCGTGCGCCCTGGCGACCGTGTTGTCACGGCGATGGCACCGTCGATCCCGCACACCGTCGTGATACTCGGCGCCCTGGCGGGCGGGATGGTGGCCGCGCCGCTGAACATCCGGCTGACCGCGCCGGAGGCACGGTCCTATCTCGCCGCGCTCGACCCCGCCGTCGTGCTCGCCGACCCGACTCACACGGCGCTCGCGCGCGAGCCCGGCTACCGGGTGATCGAACTGCCCGCCGCGGACCGACCGCTGCCGGTGTCCCAACGCCTGGAGCCGCTGCACGGCAACCCCGACGGCCGGCTCACGCCGGATGAGGACGACCTCGCCGTGATCTTCGCGACCGGCGGCACGACCGGCACCCCGAAGGGCGCAGTGCGCACGCACCGCAGCCTGTGGCTGTGGCTGAACACCTGCGCGCACGGCAACCCCCGGACCCCCACCGACGTCGAACTGTTCTTCTCCCCGTTCTTCCACATCACACTCGGCACGAACCTGCTCGCACCACTGTTCGCCGGCGGCGAGGTGTGGATCCAGCCCCGCTTCGACGCGGCGGCGGCGCTCGCGGCGATCGATCGCGGCGCCAGCAGGCTCATGGGCGCACCGACGATGTTCAACGCGCTGCGCGCCCGGCCCGAGTTCGCCACCACCCGGCGCGGCAACGTCACCGCGATCCGCTTCGGCTCCGCCCCCTCCACCGACGACTTCGTGCAGGGCTTGCTGCAGGACTTCCCGAATGCCCGGATCCGCGCCGGGTTCGGGGCCACCGAGTTGGGGTCGGTCATGGGCTTCGACCACGAGGACCTCCTGGCAGGCCGGTTCAGCGGAGTGGGCAGGCCGCTGCCCGGTGCCACCGTGCGGATTCTCGGTGCGGATGGCCACGAGGTTCCGCCCGGTGCCGTCGGCGACCTGGTGGTCTCCTGCCCGTGGCAGGCCGGCGGGTACTACGGGCTGGCCGAGGACACCGCAGCGACCTTCCGGCCGGACGGGGTGCACATCGGCGACCTCGCGTCCCGGACCGAGGACGGCTGGGTGTTCATCGCCGGGCGCCGGAAGGAGATGATCATCAGCGGTGGCGAGAACGTCTACCCGCGCGAGGTGGAGGAAGTGGTGCTCCGCCACCCGCACGTGGCCGACGCGATCGCGTACGGCATGCCCGACGAACACTGGGGCGAGCGGGTCGAGGTGGGCGTCGTCGCCGTGCCGGGCAGGCCGATCGAGCTGGCCGAGCTCCGCGCCCACTGCCGGACCGAACTGGCCGGCTACAAGATCCCCAAGACGCTGCGCCTGCTCACAGCGATCCCGCTCACCCCGAACAACAAACCGGACCGCCGCCGGGTCCGGGCGGAAGCCCTCGCCGACGGCCGGCCCTGAGCTGAGGGTGGTGCAGCCGGCCGGCTGCACCACCCTCAGCTCACCTGGTCGCGCAACACCGCCTTGCGGACCTTCCCGGTCGACGTCCTCGGCAGCGAGGTGAACCGGATCTCCCGCGGCACCTTGAAATGTGCCAGGCGGCCGGCCAGCCGCTGCGCGCGGTCCAGCAAGCTCGACAGGACACCCGCTCTCCGGCGTCGGTGACCACCCCGATGTCGTCGCCACTGATGTCGGCCGTGCGGTGCAAGAAGCTCAGCGGGCTGAGCGGCACGTCGTTGGCCGGATCGATCAACGCCTCGTCCGGGCGCCGGTTCATGGTCGTCTCCCTTCCGCACTTCCGTCGACGGCCACCGTCACACCACTGCGATGGGCCGCAGCGGCGAACCGGTGCCGCCGCGGATGGTCAACGGCAGCCCGACGAACAGGAATTCCGCGACCTCGTCGGCGGCCAGCTCCTCGCAGTTGACCCATTCCATGATGTGCACGCCATGTTGTTGCAACAGCAGCAGATGCACCGGCAACGGGTTGCCCGGCACGGTCGAAGGTCGCACCTCGAAGGACATCGTGTCCGCGCCGACATAGCGCACACCGTGCGAGAGGAGCCACTGCGCGCCGTCCAGCGCGACGCCGCTGCCCCCGCTGTGCTCGGCGATCCGGTCCATGTCCGGCCAGAACTTCATCTGTCCGGTGCGGACCAGCACGATGTCGGAGGCCGCGATGGTGATGCCCGCGGCTTCCGCCGCACGCCCGAGGTGTTCCTCGCCGACGGCGAAATGCGGCGGAAGCACGTCCAGGCCGAGTGCGCGCGGCACGTCCAGCAGCACACCGCGGCCGATGATGGGCGCGAGTTCCGCGGCGTCACCGCGCGTGGCGCCGTAGTCGCCCAGCGCGGTATCGGCCGGCACCGAGCCGTGCCACTCGTCGTCACTGCCGCAGGTGACGTGGCAGAGCGCGTCGATGTGCGTCCCGGTGTGCAGGCTGCCCGACACCAGCTCGGAGACGTAACCGAACTCCACGTCGTTCGCACCAGGCTCGTGGAACGGGAAACGGCGGTCGACCCGTTGGCCCCGCGGCGAGTTGTAGGTGACGACCTCGAACCGCGGGTAGCCGTCGAACGTGGGCATGTGCCGCCACCAGCCCGAGGACAGGTCGTACACCGTCCCTTTCGTTGGCACGCCGAGGCTTCGCACCAGATCAGCGTCGGCAGCGGGCGAAGGTTTCGCGTAACTCATGGAAACGTCCTTGTCGCGTAGCGGGCGGGTGAGGTTCGGCGGTGATGTCCGATGGACGGCCGCGTCCAGGTGACGACCGTGCCGGTGATCGCCGACGCCCGGCGGCGTTGTCGTCCTGCCCGGCGATGGGTCGATCGACCAGCACCGCCGCCGCGTCCGCGACTGCGAAACTCCAGGACATCGCGAAGGAACGGTCCGCTGGAGGCTCACCCGCGACACCGGCGAACGTCTCACCCGCGTTCAGGAACAGGCCTTCACCGGCGGGATCTGGCCAGGGCGAGCGGGGGTGTGTTGCCCGCGGTGGCACCTTCGGAGAACTGGGGCGTCACCGCGAAGACGAACTCGTGCACCCCGTCCCGGGCGAGATCTTCGAGCACGTAGGACTCCCCGATCCGGATGCCGTGCCGCATGATCAGTTCCTGATGGACCGGGAACACCGCCCCGTCCTCGTTGACCCGGCTGCCCAGCACCTCGAGCGCCCAGGTGTCACTGCCGATGACCGCCGGGCGAGACCGGGCCAACCAGCGGGCTTCCCGCAGGTAGATCCCCGGCATGCCCCTCGAGGCCTTCCAGCGCTCGATGTCGCCCGGGTCGCGGCGGGCCAGGAGTTGGTGCCACCCGGTGCGCACCAACACCACATCGCCGGGCTCGATCGCGTCGATGCCGCCGAAGTCCATCGCTTCGGCCAGATCCTCCACTGTGATCCGGTAGTCCTCCCGCAACAACGGCTCGCCGTTCGATGCCGGTTCGGCGAGATCCCCGGCCTGGCCCTTGGCCAGCTTCACCCCGAGCACGTCCAGCAGCACTCCCCTGGTCACGACGGGGCCCATGTGCTCGCTGCCCAGCTTGGCCGTCCCGTGCCCCCGGGCGAAGTCAGGCCCCCGCAGCCCGTTGTAGTAGAACTCGCCCGCCCCGATGTGGTTGAGGTTGTCCAGCTGCGACCCGATCTGGAACGTCGTCGCCAGCGGTTCGGGATGGTTCGCGAACACCTCCGCGGCGAAACGCTCCTCGTGATAGCTCAACTTGTTGGTGCCGATCGGATCGGCGGACATCAGCACACCCCCCGCAGCCGCGAAGGCCGGGGGCGGCGCATATCCACCGACGGCCAGCCGCTGCTCGTAGCTGCGCGGGAGACCGGACCCGGCCGCCGGAAAACCGTTCCACATCAACTCCCCCAGGTTGTAGGTCGTCACGGCGCTGGAACGGAGCAGGCCCAGCGCTGCCGCGGTCTTGCCGGGCGTCACCTCGTTGAACGCGCCCCGCTGGTCGTCGGCGCCGTACCGGCTCGGCGTCCAGTCGGACAGATTCGCCGGATCCGCGTAGTCGAAAAGCGTGTCGTCGAAACGGTCTCCGGGCCTTCTGCTCTCCGCACGAGCGGGACGCTCGGCCGCGCCCGCCACGGGTGCCCCGGCCCATGCTGCAGCCCCGAACGTTGCTGCGGCCCCGGCAATCCGCAGAGCGTCACGGCGGCTGGCCCTGCGGCCGGCGAGGTAGGTGCGCAACAGATCTGGATTCATCGAACAACCCTTTCGGTGCTTTCCTGCAGCGGTGGGCGGCTGCGGTGCCCACGACGAGGCCCGGCAACCGCTCACGGCTGCGCGTGGAACCAGGACCGCTTTCCGTTGTGCGGACTCAGCAAGTCGAGGTGGGCAGCGGGTTCGCGGAACTCATCGGCAACTCCCCGCGCGCATCAGCGAGTGGGCTCGACGCCGCATCGGCGGTCAAGTCGTGACCGAGAGGCCCGCGTCCACGGTGACGACCGTGCCGGTGATCGCCGCCGCGAGCGGGGAGAGCAGGAAGAGCACGGGTGCGGCCACCTCCGCCGGTTGCACCGGAATCCCGCGAGGCGTGCGCGCCACCATGCGCTTGCCGGCCTCCGAGGGCAAGAATTCCTTCATCCGCGGGGTTTCCACCAGACCGGGGGCAACGGCGTTCACCCGGACCGCGAAGGGGGCCGCGGCGGCGAGGTGGCGGGTGTAGCCGATGACGCCGGACTTCGCGGCCGAGTACCAGCCCACTCCCCCGCCGATCGCGGTACCGGCGATCGACGCGATGTTCACCACCGCCGAGGCCCGATCCCGCACGCGATCCAGCCAGGCGGTCGTCACCAGCTCGACGAGGCCGAGCACGCCGACGATCCCATCGGCGAACGGCCGCGGCACGCCGCTCGGCGGCCCCGCGTTGTTCACCAGCAACCCCGGCGTGCGCCACGCCAGCGTGCGGTCGAGCGCCGCCGCGACGGACTCCGCGCTGGACGCGTCGACCTCGACCGGCAGTACCGTGCCGCCCAGTCCGGTGATCTCGGCGGCCAGCTCGCCCGCCGCCCGGCCGTGGATGTCCCACGCCGCGACGGCAAGTCCGAGCTCAGCCGCTCCGAGCGCGACGGCACGGCCGATGCCACTGCCCGCGCCGGTCACCACAACACAACCATCGGCGTCGAAGCCCATGTTCGTGAACATTTATTCAGTATACTCTTTACAACTCGTCCGTCCAGTACGAGACGCAACATCATTGCGTTTCTAGGTTTCTTGTCGCCTACCGCTGGTCAATGTCTTGCAGGTCACATCCAAAGAGGATACTTTAATCTCCACTCAGTGCGGTCGATCATCACCTCGCCGACCTGCCTGCGCGCACTCGCCCGGCGGTCGACGCCGCCGGGCGCCCACCGCACCTGATCGCGACTCCAACGGCACACGCGCCAGGCGAGAGGAGCCACGCAGTTGACTCATCGAAGCCCGCAAGGGACCACCACGACCGGCACAACGGAGAAGGTGACCGTGGCCGGGGTCGGAAAGCGCTACGCGTCCCGCCTCGCGGTCGAAGCGCTCTCCGGCGTCGACCTGAGCATCCGCGGCGGCGAGTTCGCGTGCCTGGTCGGGCCGTCCGGTTGTGGCAAGTCGACGCTGTTGAAGATGATGGCCGGACTGGTCAAACCCAGCTCCGGTGAGATCTCGATCCACACCTCGGGCGCGGCCCGCCGCGCGACGGCGATGGTCTTCCAGGACTACGGAATCTTTCCGTGGAAGACCATTCACGACAATGTCCGATTCGGACTGGACATCCTCGGCGTCGCGCGTGCGGAAAGCGATGAGATCACCCGCAAGTGGCTGGGCAGGCTCGGCCTGCTCGACTTCGCCAAGTCCTACCCGTCCGCGCTGTCCGGCGGCATGAAGCAGCGCGTCGCCATCGCTCGCGCGTTCGCGGTGGAACCGGACATCCTGCTCATGGATGAGCCGTTCGCCGCGCTGGACGCCCAGTTGCGCATGCTCCTGCAAGAGGAACTGCTCAACCTGTGGGAGGAGAACGCGCGCACGGTCGTCTTCGTGACGCACAGCCTCGACGAGGCACTGCTGCTCGGCGATCGCGTCATCGTCATGTCCGCCCGTCCCGGCCGCATCATCGAAGAGATCGAGGTGCCCTTCGCGCGCCCGCGGCAGCCGGAAATCCGCACCAGCGAGAAGTTTCGCCATCTGGAGCAGCGATTGTGGAACCTGCTTCGGCACGAAGTGCGGACACCGGTGTGAGACACGGATCCAGAATCGGAGATTCCGCATGGTGCTGACCGACAGGGCCGGCCGGCCGCCCGGCGTGCTGCGCATAGTGCCGACCGCCGCCGAGATCGATCCGACCGGGCACGAAACGCGCCGTCGGCGCATCGACCGCGTGCTCTCGATCGCCGCCCCCGCACTGTTCCTCGCGCTCTGGCAGCTGGCCGCCGGCAGCGGTCTGGTGAACACGCAGTTCTTCCCCGCGCCGTCGCAGATCGTGCTCGCCGGCGTCGACCTGGCCACCGACGGGACATTGCTGCACGACCTCCTCGCCAGTGCCCGCCGCGCCCTGTTCGGGTTCGCGCTCGGTGTCGTGGTCGGCAGCCTCACCGGCACGCTGCTCGGAATGTCGCGCATCGCCCGCGCGGCGCTCGAGCCGTTCCTGTCCGCGCTCTACACAGTGCCGAAACTCGCGCTGCTGCCACTGCTTCTGCTGATCTTCGGCCTGGGCGAGCTGCCCAAGGTGCTGCTGATCGGGTTCGGCGTGTTCTTCCTGATGTGGATCAGCTGCCTGGAGGCGTTCCTCAAGATGCCGTCGGTCTACCGGGAGGCGGGCCAGGCCTTCGGCGCCAACGGCTGGCAGACCTTCCGGCACATCACGTTGCCCTCGTTGCTGCCGCATCTGTTCACGGGTATGCGACTGTCCATCGGCGTCGCGGTCCTGATCATGGTCGGGATCGAGTTCGTGCAGGCCAGCGACGGCATCGGTTACCGGATCTGGCATTCGTGGTCGCTGCTGGCCGCCGATCAGATGTACGTCGGCATCGTCACCGTCGCCGTGATGGGCCTGGTCTTCAGCTCGATCATCAAGTTCGCCGCGAACCGGATCTTGCCCTGGGCAAGGCAATGACCCACCTCTGCGCCGGCACCATTCACCGAGGAGATCAGCCGTGTTGAGACGAATTGCCGTGCTCGGCAGCCTGCTGTCGCTGGCCCTGGCCGGCTGCGCGCCGGCGGGCTCGCAGTCCGGATCGGACGTCGACACCGTCACCGTGGCGATATCGTCCAAGCTGGAAGCGTTCGCTCCGGTACTGCTGGGCGATGCCATGGGCGAGTTCGCCGCGCAGAAGATCAAGATCGAGTACGCGGTGACCAAACCGAGCGACGGGTTGGTGCTGCTGTCCACGGGCCGGGCCGACGTGCAGCTGACCGGGCCGACGGCGTCGTTCTTCAACGCCGTCGCCGGCGGTTCCCAGGTCAAGGTCGTCGCGCCGCTCACTTCGGGCAACCCCGAGTCGAAGCAGGGGCTGTGGGTGCGCAAGGACCTCCTCGCCGGTCCGGCGTTCGACCCCGCGGCGCTGCGCGGCCAGAAGATCGCCTCCGCGGTCGGTACCGGCGCGCAGATCTCGCTGGTGATCAACGAGAAGCTGGCCGGGGCCGGGCTGGACATCAACGCGGTCCAGTTCCAGCAGATGGGGTCCGCCGACATCCTCGTGGCGCTGCGGTCGGGCGCGGTGCGAGCCGGGTGGCTGGTCGACCCGATGTGGCAGGAGGCCGAGAAGTCCGACTGCTGCGTGTTCGCCTTCGGCGTGCCCGCGGGCATGCCGCTCGGGGTGACGCTCTACGGTCCGAGCCTGCTGAAGGACGACCGCGCACTGGGCGAACGGTTCATGGCGGCCTACGCCGGCACGATTCGCGAACATCTGACCGGCGACTACCACGCCAACGCCGAGGTCATGCGGAAGCTGTCCGAGGCGACCGAGATCGGTGCGGATGTGATGAGCCATTCCCCGGCCAACGTGTTCTCCCCCGAGCTGGCCATCCCCGGCTCGATGATGCACGACCTGCAGGAGGTGTACGGGCTGACTCCCGGTGTCCTCCGGTACGGCCGGCCGCTGGCCGACACGGACGTGCTCGATCTGTCCTTCGCGCAGAAGGCGGTGGCGAGCCGATGAACGGCGCGGACGAGTCAGTGGCGCACGCCGGGGGCATCGGGCCGACCGTGGATCTCACCCGGTTGTACCGGCCACGCGGCCTGGCCCTCGTCGGCGCGACGGAGAGCGGTACCGCCGTCGCCGCGCAAACGCGGCGGCTGATGGAGATCGCGGACGCCCGCGGTGCGGCCTTCTACCCGATCAACCCCAGGCGCTCCCAGGTCTTCGGACGGGCCGCCTACCCCAGCCTCGCGGCCGTGCCGGGCCCGGTCGACGTCGCGGTGCTGCAGGTCGCCGACCCGGTCGCGGTGCTGGAAAGCGCGGTGCACGAGGCCGCCACGACGGGCGACCTGCCGGCGTTCGCGATCGTGTTCACCTCGGGGTTCAGCGAGCTGGGCACCGCCGACAGCATCGAACGCGAGCACCGGCTGGCGGCCGCGTGCCGCCGCGGTGGCATCCGGCTGCTCGGGCCGAACACCAACATCAACAGCCTGGAACTGCGCGACCACGCGGGCACTGCGGCGAAGATCGGGCTCGTCACGCAGAGCGGCGCGCAGGGCAGACCGATCATCCAGGCCGAGGAGATCGGCGTCGCGTTCAGCTACTGGGCGCCGACCGGCAACGAGTCCGATCTGGAGGCGGCGGACTTCATCGAGTTCTTCGCCCACGACCCCGGCACGGTCGCCATCGCCGGTTACATCGAGGGCTTCCGGTCCGGCCAGCGCCTGCGCGAGGCCGCGATCGCGGCTCTGGACCAGGACGTGCCCATCGTCGTGGTCAAGGTCGGCCGGAGTGCGGTCGGCGAGTCGATGGCCGTCTCCCACACCGCTCACCTGGCCGGTTCGGATGCCGTGCACGACGCGTTCTTCGCCCAGTACGGGATCACCCGGGTAGATGACATGGACGAGCTGCTGGAGGTCTCCGTCGCCCTGGCCCGGTCGCCGATGCCCGGCACGGACGGTGTGGTGCTCTACGGCATCTCCGGCGGCTCGGTGGCCCACCTCGCGGATCTGGCCACGGTCGCCGGCCTCGCCCTGCCGCCGCTGTCGGAGAAAACGCAGACCCGCCTCGGCGAGCTGATCCCCGACTACCTCGTCGTCGCCAACCCGGTGGACAACGGCGGCACGTCGGTGTTCGCCGGCACCGCCCCCGACCAGTTGGCCGCGATCCTGGCCGACCCGGCCACCGGGGTGCTGCTCTGCGTGATCCCGGGGGACTCCGGGGCGCTCAGCGACGGCATGGTCGACGCCGTCGTGGCGGCGCGCCGCACGACCGGCAAGCCGATCCTGGTGGTGTGGCTGGCCCCGACGACGTCGGGCGAGGGGTTCCACCGGCTGCACGATCATGGTGTGCCGGTCTTCCGCAACTGCCGCAACGCGCTGGTGGCCACGAAGGCGCTGATCGATCGGCACCGCCGGCAGGCGACCGGCGATGCCTTCCGGCAAGCCGCACGCGCGCTGCCCCCGATCACGGACAGCCGCGACGAGGACACTGCCGTGCTGGACGAAGCCGCGTCGCTGCGGTGGCTCGCCGAGCGAGGCATCCCCGTGGTCGAGCACCGGGCGGTCGGCACTGTCGACGAAGCGGTGCGGGCAGCGGCCGAGATCGGCTATCCCGTGGTCCTGAAAGGACGGGGCTCGGGCCTGCCGCACAAGTCCGAGCTGGGGCTCGTGCGGGTCGGCCTCGCCTCGGCCGGCGAGGTGCGGGAGGCCGCCGAAGCGATGCGCACCGGACCCGCCGCCGACGCGCTGGACGGCTTCCTGGTCGCCCCGGTGATGGCCGGCGGAATCGAGCTGCTGGCCGGGATCTCCCACGACCCGGTGCTCGGACCGGTGATCACGATCGGGGCGGGCGGCGTGCAGGCCGAGGCGCTGGCCGACACCGCGCTGTCGGTGCTTCCGCTGCTGCCCGAGCGGGCCGAGTCCATGATCGGCAGCCTTCGCATCGCACCGCTGCTGGACGGCTGGCGCGGCAGCCCACCGGCCGACCGTGCCGCCGTCACCCAGGTACTGCTGCGCCTGGCCGAAATCGCCGCGAGCGGTGCGGCCGCGGAGATCGACGTCAACCCGCTCCTGGTCACGGAGGACGGCGCCTGCGCCCTCGACGCCCTGGTGCGAGTGCGCCCGGACCGGGCCGGTGATCACGGATGACCCGCGACATCGGCGCGGCCCTGCAGGGCGTAGCCGTCGTCGGTGCCTACAACACCCGGCAGGCGCGGACGCTGCCCGGCCGCACCTCCAGCGCCGTGACGCTCGAAGCGGCAAGGGGGGCCCTGGACGACGCCGGACTGACCATGTCGGACGTCGACGGGTTCAACATCGGCATCGGCCTGGACGCCGACGCGAGCAGCCGGTTCGCCTACGAGGCCGGCGCCACCGGCTTCTGGGTCGGGCGGGAGATGGCGGGGGTGCAGGCCGCGCTGGAGGCCGCACTGGCGATCGCCGCCGGCGAGTGCGAGGTCGCACTGATCGCCAGCGGGCAGGCGTCGATCTACACCGACCGCGGCTCGACCGCGCCCTGGACCCGCCCCAGCAACGAGTTCATCGAGACGTGGGGCCTGCACACCGCCGTGGAGTGGGCACTGCCGGCGCAGCGGTACATGTACGAGTTCGGGATCCGGCCGGAAGACCTGGCCCACATTCCGGCGACCATCCGCAACAACGGTGCGGTCAATCCGAACGCGGTGTACTACGGACGTGGTCCGTTCACGGCCGAGGACATCCTCGCCTCCCGCATGATCGCCTCGCCGTACCGGCTGCTGGACTGCGCGACGACGTCGGAAGGCGGCAGCGCGATCGTGCTCACCTCGATGCGCCGGGCGCGCGATCTGCTCACGACGCCGGTCCGCATCCTCGGCGGCGGGCGCGACGAGTGGGGACCCACCTACGTCAACCCGCCCACCTACGACCGCACCGGTCCGGTCGGCAGGCGGGCCGCCGCGGCGGCATTCGGCCAGGCGGGCATCGACCGCGCTGACGTGGACGTGTTCGAGCTCTACGACAATTTCACCTACGAGGTGGTGCGGTACTTCGAGGCCTACGGCTACTGCGCGCCCGGCGAAGGTCCGGCGCTGCTGGCGCCGGAGGAGATCCGGGTCGGCGGCAGGTACCCCATCTGCACCGACGGCGGGCTGATGTCGCATTCGCACACCGGCGTCTCGCAACTCATTCAGAAGATCGTTCGAGCCGTTCAGCAACTGCGCGGCGAGGCAGGCGTCAACCAGGTTCCGGGGGCGAAGGTCGCACTGGCGAACTGGACGAAGGGCCTGCTGCTCATGACCTCGGAGTGACCAGTGCCCGTTGACGTACCAAGCCGGCCGATGCCGATCCCCACCGCCCTGTCGGAACCGTTCTGGCAGGGCTGCGCCGAAGGTGAGCTGCGCTACCAGCATTGCACGCAGTGCGGGGCGGCGGTGTTCAAGCCGCAATCGCACTGTCCGCAGTGCCTGTCCGAACGGCTCACCTGGCGGGCCGGCTCCGGAATCGGCGTGGTGTACAGCTTCTCCGTGGTGTGGCGACCACAGACCCCCGCCTTCGAGGTTCCCTACGTGGTGGCGATCGTCGAACTCGGCGAGGGCTACCGCATGATGAGCAACATCGTGAACTGCGACGCCTCGTCCGTCCACTGTGGCATGCCGGTGGTAGTGGCCTTCACGCGCATGCCGGAGGGCATGGTCCTGCCGTTCTTCGAACCCCGGCGCGGCGGGCTGCCTACCGGCACCACCACAGCCGAATCACCGCAAGGAACCCCAGGATGACCGAGGCCCGACAGCCGGTTTGTGGACATGGAGTTCGGTGACATCGCCCTGCACCGTTGGCGACGAAACCGGCGGGTGGCTCCGGTCCGGCGCCACCGTCGGCATCGTCAGGACTCCGGCTCGAACAGCGCAGCTATCGCCTGCAGGTGCCGCCGCATCCGGTACTGCGCCAGCGGCGCGTCCCCGGCGACGATGGCCGCGACGATGGCGCGATGCGCGTCGTGCGACTCGACGGCGGCATCATGGTGCCCCTCGTCCTCCTTTTCCGTCGCATCCCATTCCCGCTGAACAATGTCCTGATCGAGCTGCGCCAACACTTCCACGAACAGCGTTATCGCGGGATTTTCGGCCAGTTCGGCGATTACCCGGTGCAGGTTTCTCGCATGGCCGCGAGTCACACCTTGACCGATCAACTCCTGCTCGACGCGCAGCGCCTCGTTCAGCACGCCGATTCCCGTTTCGGTCAATTTCTCGACAGCACTGGTAATCCCCGCGAGTTCGAGCGCCATGCGCGCCTCGAACAGTTGCTGCCGGCTCACCGCAGCATGTCGCAGGTACAGTCGAGCGGCATTTCGCACCACCCCGGGATCGGGTTCGGTGACCACCAGCCCACCCCCTGGGCCTCGCCGCATGCTGGCCATCTGCTGATGCTCCACGAGCCGGACCGCCTCGCGGAACACTGCCCTGCTAACGCCGTAGCGCTCGATCAGGTCCAATTCGGAACCGAGCACCGAACCAATCTGCCAACCACTGTCGATGATGTCTTTTTCGATCGATTCGGCAACCTTCTCCGCAAGCCGCCGATTTCCTCGAGCCGCGTGCGCAGACTTGCTCTTCCGCTCGGTTGCCATCAATCAGTCCCTGTTTGCTCGGCGTCCACTGGATCGACAATTGCGATAAGAACATCATAGCCGATACCACACACCCGAGGTGTCCACGCGAGCGCTAATGCGGCCCCGGACCCGATGACCCACGCGGAATCGCCCCCGCAGTGCCGAATCAAGTCGACAGGATGATCGGCTCCGACACCGGGGACACCCCTCCTCATGCCCAGCGGCACAGACACGCCTCATGGACCTGCCGAAGTGATACACATAGGACTGTCCACTTACGACATTGTTGAAATTGTTTCATAGTAGAAGAAATACCGGCACATCCACTTTACTCCCGTCGGCTCGTCGTGACCGAACGAGGTGGATATCCGGTCTTCGACCATCACCCACCAAACGCGGATGCGGCGGGAAACGGGCCGGCATCGCACCGACGATCGCGCCGGCCGAAGCTCCCACTCATGTCCGCCGGAGCCAGGTCCACACCTCGGCGGCGCAATCCGGCGCTGCTGCCTGACGAGCCAGTCGCAGCCGATCGCCTCCCCGTTGTGGCAGCCGGCCTGATCAAGTAATGTCACCCAACGTGAACACCGGACCGGCGCTACGCCACGCACGGATTGGCCACCCGGTGGAGGGCTGATCGCACGGCGGGTGCAAAGAACGCACCCCCTCAGTTCGGCACGCGGACCTCCCGGCACTCGCGCACCGCGAGTCCGTTTCCCCGTGTCGAACAACAACGAGGTCAGCCGAATGACAGCCACGTTCAACCACACCATCATCGCCGCCAAGGACCGCAACGAATCTGCTCGGTTCTTCCGGGAGTTGCTGGAGTTCTCAGAAGCACCGTCCTGGGGCCCGTTCACCAACATCCAGCTCTCCGACGGCGTGCTACTGCAGTTCGCCGAGCCGCCGGTGGAGATCCAGATGCAGCACTACGCGTTCCTGCTCGACGACGAGCTGTTCGATCGCGCCTACCGGCGGCTGTGCGAGCGCGACATCGAGCACTGGGCAGATCCGCAGATGCGCCGCCCAGGCGAGATCAACAACGAGCACGGCGGGCGAGGCGTGTACTTCAAAGATCCCGCCGGCCACGCGATTGAGCTGATCACCCGCCCGTATCTGTAGCCGAGGGAGGACCTGGCCGGGTGCCCGGAACACGGCGCCCGACCAGGCGATCAACGCTGACCGACTTCGGGCCGCACGCCCAGCGCGGCCTGGTCGTCCGGCTGGGCGTGGACCCGAGCGACATGGCCAAGGCGGTCGACCAGTTGGCCGCCGCCGGGTACGTCGACCGGGCACGCGACATGGCGGACCGGCGGTGGGTCTCCGCATCCCTCACCCCCGCCGGGCGGGCCGGGCTGGCGGACGCCGACGGTGCGAAAGCCGCGATCACTTTTCAGCGGCGCACCAGGGCCAGTTGGTCGGCGACGACGACACCGTCGTGCAGGACGGTGCGGTCGGTGCCGCGGTCCATCACGGCACTGGTCGGCGTCTCGCCGTCGACCAGCACCAGGTCGGCACGGTCGCCGACGGCAAGACCGGGCCGGTCGGCGACCCCGCCGAGCCGGGCGACGTCGTGGCTCATGATCGAGGCCCCACCGATGGTCGCGACCGCGAGCGACATCTCGATCAGGTCATCACGGCGGAACTTGTTGGTGAAGGCCAGCTGCCAGGTGCGGTCGAGCATGTCGCAGTTGCCGTAGGGGCTCCAGTAGTCGCGCTGGCCGTCCTCGCCCAGGCCCACCCGGACGCCCGCCTCCGTCAGCGCCTCCAGGGACAGCTGGTCGCGGTCCGCCGGCGCCACGGTGGCCATCGCGATGTCCAGTTCGGCGAAATCGTCGATGATGCGACGGCTCACCGATTCGGAGACCGAGCCCAGCTCGTAGGCGTGGGAAATCGTGACCTTGCCCTGCATGCCCAGCGCCCGGGTGCGTTCGAGCACGAGATCAGTGGAGAACACCCCGAGATGCCCGGGCTCGTGCAGGTGGATGTCCACCTCTACCTGGTACTTCTCGGCCAGCCCGAACACGACGTCCAAGTGCCCCTTGGGGTCCCGGTCGAGGCTGCAGGGGTCGATGCCGCCGATCACCTCGGCTCCGGCCTTCAGCGAGGCTTCCAGGTAGTCGGCGGTGCCCTCCTCGCGGAGGATGCCGGCCTGCGGGAACGTCATGATCTGGACGTCGGCCTGACCTGCGAACTTCTCCTTCGCGGCCACCACGGCATCGAACTTCTCCAGCTTGCAGTCCACATCCACCTGGGCGTACGACCGCACCCGTGTGGTGCCGCGGGCGATCATCCGCTCCAGCGTGCCGGCCACCCGCTCCTCGAGGGAAACCTCTGCGGTGCGCCAGTTCTGCCGGTCGTTGAGCATCATCGTCCACACTCCCGGGCCGCCCGTGTGCGGCCGGAACGGGAGGCCGATCCGGGTCGAGTCCAGGTGCACGTGCACGTCGCTGAACGACGGCAGCAACAGCCGGCCACGGCCCTCGACGACCTCGCCGGCCGGCTGCGCGGCCGGGTCGTGGCGGCGGATCCCCGCAATGCGATCGCCGGCCAGTTCGACATCGCTGCGCTCGCCACCCCACGGACGGATGTCGCGGATCAACACGGTCGTCACCTTTCTGTTACGCGGTAAGGATGTTCAGCAGGATGTGGATCGGCTCACCGGGGCACGGAGGCCAGTGCCTCTCCTGCGGAATCGGCGTGATGGCAGGCGATGTCGCCGCTCGGCACGCTGTCGGTGCACAACTGCCGGCGTTGCGGGTCCAGCAACGGATGCGCCGGGCACCGGGACTGGAACACGCAACCGCGCGGCGGGTCGGCCGGGCTGGGCAGATCGCCGGACAGCCGGATCCGCCCGCTCCTGTCCGCCGCCGGATCCGGTTGCGGGACGGCGGACAACAGCGCCTGGGTGCAGGGATGTTGCGGAGCGCCGAAAACGCCTGCGCTGTCCCCGTACTCCATGATCTTTCCCAGGTACATCACCGCGACGCGGTCGGCGAAGTGCTTGACCACGGACAGGTCGTGCGCGATGAAGAGGTACGCCACCCCGGTGTCCCGCTGGATGTCCTCCAGCAGATTGATCACCTGCGCCTGCACCGAGACGTCCAGCGCGGATACCGGTTCGTCGCAGATGATCAGCTGCGGGTCCAGGGCGAGCGCCCGCGCGATGCCCACCCGCTGCTTCTGGCCGCCCGAGAACTCGTGCGGGAAGCGGTTGTAGTGGTCGGGGCGCAGCCCCACCTGGTCCATCAAGTCCCGCACCCTGGCCTTGACGCCGCCGGTCGGGGTGATCCGCTGGGCCAGCAGCGGCGCGGCGATCGCACTGCCCACGGACTGGCGCGGGTTGAGCGAGGACGAGGGGTTCTGGAACACCATCTGCACCCGGCGCCGGTACTCCTGCAGGTCCGACCGGCGGAGTTCGGCGATCTCCTGGCCGTTGAGCCGGATGCTCCCGGAAGTGGCGGTCAGCAACCGCATGAGCAGCCGGCCGGTGGTCGACTTGCCACAACCGGACTCCCCCACCAGCCCGAGGGTTTGCCCGGCGTCGATCGAGAAGCCGACCCCGTCGACGGCTTTGATCACGCCGCCGGCGGATCTGAAGACGCCGGAGCGGATCGGGAAGTGCTTGGTCAGGTCGGTGACCTGCAGCAGCGGCGTCATCGGACCACCTCTCCGGCCAGGGGCAGCGTCTCCAGGTGGCATCGCGACGGGTGCCCGTCGGGGCCGGTCAGCGTCGGCATGCGGGTGCCGCAGGCGTTGTCCGGCACCAGGTGTGCCTTCGGACAGCGGTCCGCGAACAGGCAGCCCTCGGGCAACGCCGACAACGACGGCGGAAAGCCCGGAATCGGTGTGAGCCGCTCGGACTCCCCCGCCAGGGATGGCATCGAGGCCAGCAGTCCCTGGGTGTAGGGATGTCGCGGGTTGCTGAAGAGGTCGGCGACCGTCGCCTGCTCCACGTGCACCCCGCCGTACATCACCACGACCTGGTGACAGACCTCGGCGACCACGCCGAGGTCGTGGGTCACCATGATCACCGAGCTCCCCGTCTCGGCCTGCAGCTCGTTGAGCAGATCGAGGATCTGGGCCTGCACGGTGACGTCCAGTGCGGTGGTGGGCTCGTCGGCGATCAGCAGCTCGGGCTCGCAGACCAGCGCCATGGCGATCATCGCGCGCTGCCGCATGCCGCCGGAGAACTCGTGCGGGTATGCCGAGTACCGGCGCCGCGGGTCGGGAATCCCGACCCGGCCGAGCATGTCGACGGCGACCGCCGCCGCGGCCTTCTTGGACACCACGTTGTGCACCCGGTAGGCCTCGGCGATCTGCACCCCGACCGGGTAGAACGGGTGCATCGCCGACAGCGGGTCCTGGAAGATCATCGCGATCTTCTTGCCCCGGTAGACGCGCATCTGGGCCTCGGTGAGCGCGTTGAGGTCCTGTCCGTCCAGCAGGATCTACGGCAATCTGTATACCAAATGTTCGACCTGCTAGAACGCGCCGACACCGAGCCCACCCCGCCGATCGGACGACCAGGATTACCGATGTTCCTACAGCGAAGCGATTTGCACCCACAGCAGGATCGCGCCGTCCAGCCCGGACGGGCCACTCGACCAGAAGTCCTGACCACTCGCCCATGCTAGATGGTATACCCAAAGACGGGCTGGTGGAAACCACGCTGGATGCGACGAGGGAGCCCGCCCGGTACGACGCCACCAGTTATCTGCCGAGGAATGCCCCGCGCGGCTCGTCGATGTCGTCGGCGAATGACCAGGGATCGCACACGATCGCGGTCGGACAATCCCGTTGACGGGATCCTCGCCGCTCAGCACCCGGACGACGCCTTGAATGGCAGCGACACCCATTCTGGCGTTGACCTGGTCGGCGAACGCCGCGATGAGCGGGGCGACGATCAGGTCGGGCGCACCCGGAAAGGGCTGCCGCGCGGCGGTTCGACGGCGCACGCATCGACCCGGCACCGGCAAAATGTCCACTGTGGAACAGAGTCGCGCGAGCGCGAATTCACCGACCAGTCACCCGCGGGCGGGGTTCACCAGGCAGGAATCGTCGCCTCCCGGCGGCACGGCTTCGCCTACCGTCAACGCTCAGCGGATGTCGCCGGCAGCAGACTCCCGGTTCTTCATCGGCCGGCCCCGAAGTCGTTGTCCACAGTGGCCTCTTGATCCATTCGCGCCAGGCCGGCCGCCAGCAGGTGCACGCCAGTGGCGATCTGGTCGGAGTCGGTCCATTCCTCGGGGCAGTGACTGCGACCGTCACGGGAGGGCACGAAGATCATCCCTGCCGGGCAGCGCGCAGCTAGATGTGCGGCATCGTGGCCGGCGCCGCTCGGCATCGCCAGCCACGAGAGGCCGAGTTCATCGGCGGCGGCCGAGGTCAGGTTCTGCACGGACGGATTCGTCGGGACGACCGGGTTGTCCACGGTCCAGTCGATCAGCGCTTCGACACCGTTCTCGGCGCTTTCCCGAGCGATCTCCTCGACGATCCGCCGGCGAACACCGGACAGCCAGACCTGGTCCTCGCTGCGGAACTCGGCCACCAGGCGCGTCCGGCCCGGGACCACGTTCTCCGCACCCGGTTCGACCCGCAGGTCACCGCAGGTGGCTACCGCATTACCGGGCGCCGCACACCCCTCGCGCTCGACGGTCAGCACCGTCCTGGCGGCCGCGACCAACGCGTCCCGCCGATCATCCATCCGCCTGGTCCCCGCGTGATCGGCCCGGCCGACGAAGGTGGCGAGAAAGCGCTCGATACCGACGATCGCGGTGACGATCCCGATGCCGATGCCCCGTTGTTCCAGCGTCGGCCCCTGCTCGATGTGCAGTTCGAGGTAGCCGTGCAGCGGCCGCGTTGCCCAGGTGGGCGTGAGCATCCCGTCGGGGTCCAGCCCGAAGGCCGTCGCCACGTCGCCGAGCCGGTTGCCGGCCGCGTCCACCCGGTCCAGGTTCTCCGCCGTGAGCACCCCGGTCGCCGACTGGCTGCCAAGGCAGCTACCGCTGTAGGGGTTGGACTCCTCGCCGAGGAAGTCGACGACGAGGAGATCGTGGTCGAGCCGGGTCCCCGTTTCCCGCAGTCGGCGCGCGACCTCGATGCCGCCGAGCACTCCCACGATCCCGTCGAACCGCCCGCCTCCCTGGACGGTGTCCGTGTGCGAGCCGGTGACCAGCGGAGCGCCACCGTGCCGGCCCGGAAGCCGGCCGACGATGTTGCCCGCGGGGTCGACGGAGACCTCCAGCCCGGCATCGCGCATCCGGCCGCGCACCCAATGCCGGGCCGCCCGGTACGGCTCGCTGAAAACCGGGCGCGTCCAGCCTTCCGAATCCGGCTCGCTCAGCCGCGCGAGATCGTGCAGATCGGACCACAGCCGTTCGCGGTCGGGCGCCAGCGAGTCGACGTTCACTCGATCACCTCCGGTGCGCGTCCGGTCAGAACGAGCTCATCACCAACCGGCTACCCAAACGTTTGCCCCAAACGTTTGGGTGACTATGCTGGTCTTATCCACCAGGCGTCAAGAGGCTGGGTAGAGTTCCTCCGATGTCGACGCAGGACGCCCCTCGCGCAGCGCCGCTCAAGCCGCGCCGCCCCGCGACGTTGCGTGCCATCGCGGAGGCCGTCGGAAGCCACTCCTCGACGGTCTCCCGCGTGCTCAACGGAACTGCGCAGGAGCGGCGCGCGGCGGCCTCACCCGAACTCGCCGACCGGATCCGCCAGATCGCCGAGGAGCTCGACTACCGGCCCAATCCGCACGCGGCCAGCTTGCGCACCCGGCGAAGCGGCTTGATCGGCGTGCTCGTCCCACGCCTGTCGGACCTCGTGCTCGCCATGGTCTACGAGGGGATCCACGCCGCAGCAGCAGATGTCGGCCTGTCGACGTTCGTGACCAACACCGACGGCCTCGCGCAGCGGCAGCGAACCGCGACCGAAGTGATGCTCGCCCGCCGCGTTGACGGGATGATCTTCGGCGACGCCCACCTCGACAGCGAGTTCCTCACCGAATTCGCCGCCCGAGGCGTCCCGTTCGTGCTGGTCAACAGGTGGTCGGGCAGCTTCCCGGCCGCGACCTGCGACGACTACCTCGGTGGCCGGCTGGTCGCGGAGCACTTCCTGGACCGCGGCTTCGAACGCGCTGCGGTCCTGGCCGGGCCGAAGTTCGCGAGCACGGCCCGCGACCGCACGGCCGGATTCGTCGACCGCTACCGCGAAGAGGGCATCGAGGTGCCCGGGAACCGGATCGTCCAGGCGGGACTCGATGTCGAGGAGGGCCACCAGGGCGCCGATCAACTGCTCGCCCACGGCCCGACGCCGGACGCGATCTTCGCCGTCAACGATTTCGCCGCGATCGGCGCGATCGGGGCCCTGCGCGACCACGGCATCCGAGCAGGCGAAGACCTGGCGGTCGCCGGCTACCACGACACCCCGCTGGCCGCCGAACTGCCCATCCCGCTGACCTCGGTGCGGACTCCCGTGAAGCAGATGGGCAAGGCCGCAGTCGACATGCTCGCGCAAGCCATGGCCGGGGAGACACCGGAATCCGTGCGCCTCCCACCGACCCTGGTGATCAGAGCCTCCACCAACCAGGGCTGAGCGCAGGTTCGCAGATCAGCGCGACTCGCCGGAGCTTCACGAGGACCGGGCGAGTTTCCTCCCGGATTGCGGCATTCCGCGAGTTCGGTGGTGGGTTTCGAGCCTGCGACGCCTGGACGGTCCACAAGAGACGATTACCGGTCAGAACCGAGAAACTCCAGGCCAAATCGGTGCATCTGGGCGTCGTTCAGCGGTCGGCGAGCGCGGAGACGGCTGCCGTCCCGCAGCTGCCGCGCCTCGGTGGCACGGCAGCTGCGGGATGGCGAGGGAGTCCGCCGCAGGCGATGGATTCACCGGTGGCGCGTCGTCCCCGGCGGGAACGACGGCTTGCCGGAAGGCATGTCGGAGCGTCCGTCGGAGGACTCGCCGGGCAGCTCGGACGAATCGTCGGAACCGCCAGAACTCATGGTCTGGTTGATCCAGTCAGCGTGCGCCACGACGTCGCTGTAGATGCCCGGCTTCTCCGCGCAGTTCTCCGCCATGCCGCGGCTGGTCGCTCCGACCAGTGCAAAATCGCTGCCGTCCTGCACCACGGCCGGGCCACCGGAGTCGCCATAGCAGGCGTTCACCTTGCCCTCCTGATTGTCGATGCACAGCTCCCGCGCCGAATCGAACCCGTCCTGCGAGCTGCTGCAGTTCGCCGGGGCGAGCGTCTTGGTGTCCAGCTCCTTCAGCTTCACCGGCGGCTCGCCGCACTTGGGCGTCCCGCACGTCTGGCCCCAGCCGAGCAGCTGCAGCGCGGTGTCGGCCTCCGGTGAAGTGGTAGCGATCTTGATCGGCTCCTCCTGCGCCGGGCTCGACAGGTGAACCAGGGCCAGGTCGTAGCCGGCGGAGACGTCGCTGCCGGCCTGCTTCTGCTTCGACTTGGGGTGGGCCACGAACTTGTCCGGCTTGACCACCTCACCGCCACTGGTGCGGTCGCTCGTCCCGATCCGGTACTGGACGTTGCCGGGCTGCTGCCCGTCCACGCAATGCGCGGCGGTGACCAGCCACTGCTTGTCGATCAGCGAGGCGCCGCAGTGGTGCTTGCCGTCGGTGGACTGCATGGACGCCATGAAGCCGTAGGTCTGAGTCGCTTGGTCACCTCCGATGACGAGGGGCGCAGCCGCGGCGGTCGTCGCCGCAAGCGCCGGGCCGGCCAGGATCGTCACGGCGACCGCAAGAACGCCTCGGACCAGAGAACCTCGGGGCATGTTCTCTCTCCTTCCATCCCCAGCAGGCGTCCCGGGGATGAACAACGCCAAGAGCTGGGGGTTCGTGTGCAATTTCCGGGCGATACTGCCCGTAACGAGGACTAATTTCTTTACCCCTAATGGGGGATTCACTGCGGGTGGTCTCTCGGCTATGGAGAGTACAAAGCGTCATCTGTTGAAGGCAGCGCCTCATGTGAACGCGGCGCCGCATGCGTCGTGACGGGTTCACGAGACCGATGAACACGGATGGGACTCGAAACCGGCCGGCGAACCGCATTCCGGTCCCACTGCGAGCCGGAAGCTCCCTTCAACGCCCACAACCCGGGGCAGCCCGGTCGACCCGCCGGGAAGCGCAGTAGGTCAGGTACGACGCCGTGCGACCCGCGCAAGCCCTGACCGCGGTCGGCGAGCGATCCCGACCACCAGCCCGGCCAGGAACACCGTCGCCTCGACGTGGATGTCGAAGGATCTCGGCGCCGGTCCGCAGCGCGGTGGTGTCGTGTTCGCCGAACCGCACTCCGGAAGTCCACAGTGGCCAGTCGCCCGGCGTGGCGAGGACCTGGATGTTCCCGCCGTGGTGGGCGTGCTTGCCCGACCACCAGAGGTCCGCACCGAGGTGCGACCGGGATGCGGCACCTGCCGATTGCGATCAGTCGTGCGCGGTGGACTTGCTGATCGCGTTGTCGCAGGCCAGTTGCGCCACACGGGTGTTGTCGAGGAACCAGCGCAGGATCAGGACTGCTTGCTCGAACGGGCTCGGCGCTCGGCTACCGGCACGGGTGCTGCGGCGACGTCGTTCAGGACAGGCGGAAACAGCACCGTCTGGTCGCGTACGGGCAGCGTGGCGATCTATGTGACACTCATCTGGATGCGGGATCTCCAATGAAGTTGATCTCGGAAGGATCCTCTTCATACCGGGGTTCCGCGTCTTCGTGCTGTACCGCACCACTCTTCGGCGCGTCCTCGGTCACCGCTACCAACGTCACGGTTGGCTACCCGGAAAGGCTCAGCGTGGCATCCGAATCCGGAACGAATCTGCTCATCGTGGACGACGAACCCACGGTGCGAGAACTCCTGGCCGCCACACTGCGATTCGCCGGCTTTTCGGTGACCTCCGCTGCCAGTGGCGACGAAGGGCTGCAGCAGGCACGGCTCAGCACGCCGGATCTGGTGCTGCTGGACGTGATGCTGCCGGACATGGACGGCTTCGAGGTGATCCGGCGACTCCGGAAGCAGACCGGCGCGGGCGTTCCGGTGCCGGTGCTGTTCCTCAGCGCCCGCGACGATCCCGCGGACAAGATCAACGGGCTCAGCCTCGGCGGCGACGACTACATCACCAAGCCGTTCGACCCCGAGGAGCTGATCGCGCGGATCCACGCCGTGCTCCGGCGCTCCGGCGGTCTCGCGCCGCGCGACATGTTGCGGGTCGCGGACCTGGAACTCGACGTGGACGGACACCAGGTGGTGCGCGCCGGCATCCCGATCCGGTTGTCGCCGACCGAGTTCCGCCTGCTGCGCTACCTGATGCTCAACGCGGACCGGGTGGTGTCCAAGCGGCAGATCCTCGACCAGGTCTGGGAGTACGACTTCGGCGGCGATCCCAGCATCGTCGACACCTACATCAGCTACCTGCGCCGCAAGACCGACAAAGCCGGCCCCAAGCTGCTGCACACGGTGCACGGCGTCGGGTACGTGCTCCGCGAGCCGCGGGCATGACGAATCGGCGATGGTTGCGCGGCCTGTCGTTGCGCGCACGGGTGCTGCTGATCGCGAGCCTGCTGCTCGCCGTCGGGCTGGCCGTGGGCAGTGCGGTCGTGACCGGTTTTCTGCACGGCTACCTGATCAGCCGGATCGATGCGCAACTCCACCCGATGGCGACGGGCGTGGCGCAGCAGGTGCGGTCCCCCGAGTCGTTCGCGAAGACGATCCCGGTCGGCGAGGGCGGTGGATTCTGGGACAACTACGCCGCGTTCCTGGATCCGGACGGCGGGCTGATCGTGGAGCAGCGCCCCCAGGGGCGGCCCAGTCCGGCCGATCCCGCGCTGCCGCACCTGGACGTCGCCGCGGTCGACGCGCGTGGCGGTCGCCCGTTCGACGTGCCCAGCGAGGACGGTTCGGGCAGCTGGCGGGTACTCGCCCTGACCTCGAACGGCTTCGCGGTCGGCGACGGAGGTTCCAGCGTGCGGATCCGCCGCGAGACGGTGGTGGTGGCGGCTTCGTTGGACGGGGTGCAGGCGACCATCACGCGGCTGAACGCCATCTCGCTGGCCACCGGTGCCGGCCTGCTGGTCGTGCTCACCGTGGTGGGGTCGTTCGCCATCCGGGGCGGGTTGCGGCCGCTGCGGCGCATCGAGCGGACCCTGGCGGGCGTCGCCGACGGCGACCTCAGCCAGCGCGTGCCCGGACTGGCCGCGCCGAGCACCGAGATCGGCCGCTTGTCCGATGCGCTGAACAGCATGCTCGCGCAGAACGAGGCCGCGTTCGCGGCCAAGGAGCGGTCCGAGTCCAGGATGCGGCGGTTCGTCGCCGACGCGAGCCACGAGCTGCGCACCCCGTTGGTCGGGATCCGGGGATTCACCAAGCTGTTCCGGATGGGCGCGCTGACCGAGCGCGCGGACGTCGAGCGGACCATGGACCGCATCGAGCGCGAGTCGCTGCGATTGACCCGGCTCGTCGAGGACCTGCTGCTGCTCGCGCGGCTCGACGAGCAGCGCGATCCGACGGACTCGTTGGAGCTGGCGCAGATGGATCTGCGCACCGTGGCCGCCGACGCGCTGCACGACGTGCGCGCGCTCGATCCGTCCCGACCGGTCGAGCTCACCGGGCCGAACGGCGAAGCACCGGCCGCCGCACCCGCGTTCGCCGACGAGGCCCGGATGCGGCAGGTGGTCACCAATCTCGTCGGCAATGCCGTCCGGCACACCCCGGAGGGCACGCGGATCCGCATCGGCGTCGGCACTGCGGACGGCCAGGCCGTTCTGGAGGTCGCCGACGTTGGTCCGGGGCTGACGAACGAACAGCAGGCGCGCGTGTTCGACCGGTTCTACCGCGCGGACGACTCCCGCAGCCGCACCGACGGCGGCGGCGCCGGACTCGGCCTGGCCATCGTGCACTCCCTGGTCGCCGCGCACGGCGGAACGATTTCCCTGGATACGGCACCGGGAGCCGGAGCGACGTTCCGGGTGCTGCTGCCGCTCGTCGATGATGCGAGCTCCGACGCGGCTGAGTGAATCCCGGAAAGTTCTGGGAGTTCCCTGGGAACCGGGCGGTGCTCTCCAGCGAGAACAGGTTCGCCTCTCCCCGCGAGCCCTCGGATTCTCAGAACTCTCCCAGATCTTCTCCGAGATCGCTCAAACGGGGCGGGCAGGCTGTGCTCATCCGGTCCTCGAGGACCGGCGCACACAACGCGAAAGGCGAAAAACCATGTCTGCCAAGAGCACGCGCCGCGTCGGCGTCATCGCCGGCCTCGCCCTGCTGCCCGCCCTCGTCTTCGGTGGGACCGCCGTTGCCGCGTCCGCCGACGGCCAGGTCGCGAAGAGCCACCCGAGCCAGACCCAGCAGGCGAAGCCGTCCGATGAGACGCACAACATCAGGGTCGAGGGCGAGGTCAGCAAGATCGAGAAGCGGGGCGACGTCGTGTGGGGCGAAGTGACCGTGTTCTCCGTCGTCGCGCACCCGGGCGCGCCGGAGCTGGAGTTCGTCCTGACCCCGGACACCACTGTCGAGCTCGGAAACGGTGCTCCCTGGGTCGGTGAGAAGGTGACCGCCTCGGGCGCGGTGCAGCAGGACGGGAAGACCGTCCTCGCCGACCACATGACCTTCCACTGACACGAATTTCTGCTGCCGCGGCCGGTGGACGGGGTGGGGGCCCGCCCACCGGCCTGGCAGTCCCTCGCGTGGACGAGACGGCCACCGCAGTGGTCATGTCAGGTTCGGTGCTCGGGATCGTTGTAGCTCGACGCGTCGAAGGCGGTCGTGCCGGCTTCCGGGGTCCACCGCTGGAACAGCGGCAGCAAATCGGCTGCCACTACAGAACGCAACCCGTCCGGAGTGGGCACGACAACACGCATCATCGGGTAGTAGTCCGCGAACACCTGCCGATCACGCCCACACGGGCCCGTGACGCCGCGCCCGTCGCTGCCGACCGCGACGATGCACTTCATCTGCCGCGCACCCTGTGCCCGAGCCGCGCCGAGTGCGACCAGCTCGGCGCATGGGCCGCCGGTGAAGTGGAAGAGATTCACGCCGCTGAACATGCGGAAATCGGCCGCCATCACAGCGGCGCCCATCGTGTGGATGCCGTCCTCGCCAGGACCGGAATCCGCGTTGGCGTCGATCGTTCGGCGGGCGAGCTCAACCAGTTCGTGTTCCTCCGCGTCGAGCGGTCGCGCCGATGGCGGTACGTACATGCCGACTTCCCTCCTGACAGTCCGGACGCCACTCTCGCCGAGCGCATAGCTGACCGCAAGCGAGTATTCATGGCCCTGTCGAAGGGCAGTCACGCCGGCAACAGCAGAGGTCCCGGAGGGCTGCCAAGGACCGCAAAGGTGCTATCTCCGCGACCACGGTGACGTCCCCGACACCTCACCAGGCGCAGGCGCCGCTGTTCGCCTGCTCTTCCAATACAGGAAATCAGAAGCCGGCGAGGGATTCCTTCGGCCCACGAGCTGACCAGAACAACATCTGCAACACCGCGTTGGTCCTGAGCCCAGGTCAGCGGGCCCCGGAGAAGGTGATCACCGCGAGGACGTGTCGGTGCGAGGGAGGCCGGCTTGTCCACCACGGTGGAGGCGGTTCTTGGAATCACCTGCCCAGCACGAGTGATTTGAGCCCCGCAGTTTCAGGTTGCCTGGGCTGTGGTTCAGCAAATCTCGTCGTCGATGCCGCCTCTGGTGACCGACTGTTCGTAGCACAACGCCCTTTCCTTCGCGTCGGTGAATCAGCGGGTCCGCCGACTCCTCAGTGGACACGGAACGTGCGTGGGACGAAAGTCCCCTTTTTCTCACCGGAGTCCGGGACTACCGTCGAGAACGCAGTACATGAGAGCCATCGGTGATGTCTTTCCGCCGATGACTCGGGAAGTAATCGCGTTCTCCCGCCATTCATCTTCAGGAGCGCGCCTGGTGCTGCCACTGCGCACAGCACGATTTTGACACAGAGATCCACTGAAACCATTACGCCCAACAGCGATGATGGGGAACCGTCATGAAGATCAGCACTGTCTTCGGTCGTCAGCGCACCAACTGGGGAGGTTGGGGCTGGGGCGGCTGGGGCTGGGGCGGCTGGGGCTGGGGCGGCTGGGGTGGCTGGGGCTGGGGCGGCTGGGGCCGGTAACCAGGCCCTAGTGCTCCCGGAGACCGCATCCAGATCAGCCAGTTCCTAGCTCTACCGGTTGCTCCCACCCAGAAGGCGTCACACCCTCCTGCCGACTGGAAGCAAACAGATACGGGCGGTTGTGCTGTCGTTTCTACCGCACAGCACAACCGTCGCTTTCGTGTCTCAAGGTCGGCCGCCTGCGGCCCACTCACCGAACGGAAAATCCACATAGGACCCCGACTTTCCCAGCGCGCGAGTGTTCCGCGACGACGCCGTTCATGTCCTGGGTCATGCCGTGTTCCGGCCGCGGGCGTCGCGGTCATCGGGCGCGGACCGATGACCGCGGACCATCCGGGCCGTGGTCGAGCTCCCTGAACAGCGCCGCCGCATTCGCTGCGGTGGACTTGGCCCATGATCCAGTGCTGAGCAGCGCCAACAGCAGGACGCTCAGGCCGAGGCAGAGCACCATCCACCACACACCCCGCGCTATTTCGGTGTAGCCGGCCGGCCCGGCCGTCAGTGCTGGTCCGACGATCGTGCCGGCGATCGCGACGCCCAGCGTGGTGCCGGTTTGCCGGCCGGCGGAGGCCAGCGATCCGGCCACCCCGGCCATCGACCGGGGCATGCCGGCGACAGCCGTGTTGGTGATGGGCGGGTTGACCATCCCCAGGAAGATGCCGATCAGCAGGCAGACCGCGAGTACGAATGGCAGCGGCGTCTCGGGTGACAGCCACATCGATGCCCCTCCGCCCAAGGCAAGGGCCAGCCCGGCGATCACGAGCGGAATCCGCGAACCACGTGCCCCGACCAGCCGTCCGGTGAAGGGCGAGAGCACCACGACCAGGGCCCCGACCGGAACCAGGCACAGTCCCGCTGACAACGCCGACATGCCGCGCACGTCCTGGAGGTACAGGGTGGTCACGAACAGGAAGGCGCTGAACCCGCACAGAGCGAAGAGCGCCATGAGGATCGCCGCGCTGAACGGCACACTGCGGAACAGGCGCCACTCCAGCAGCGGGTCGGTCCGACGCGGTTCGTAGCAGACGATGCCCAGAGCACTCACGATGGCGACGGCGAACAGGCCGAGGATGGCCGGTGAACTCCAGCCCAGCGCCCTGGACTCGACGACCGCGTAGACGACGCATCCCATCAGCAGCGCCACCAGAATCTGGCCGATCGGGTCGAGCCGGCGGGCACGGGCAGCGCGGGACTCGGGAATGAAGATCGCGGCGCACACGATTGCGGCGGCCACGATCGGCACGTTGACGAAGAAGACCGAGCGCCAGCCGAAGACATCGACCAGCGCGCCACCGAGGATCGGCCCCAGAGCCAGGGACAGGCCGGTCGTCGAACCGAACACACCGATCACCCGCGCCCGCTCGGCCGGCTCCGTGAACGTGTTGGCCACGATCGCCATCGCCACCGGATTGAGCATGGTGCCACCGACCGCCTGGAGCGCTCGCGCCGCGATCAGCCACCCGATCGTCGACGCCAGCCCGCACAACAGCGACCCGAGTCCAAAGACGGCGAGACCGACGAGGAAAACGCGCCGTCGGCCGAAGCGGTCGGCCATCGAGCCCGCCAGAACGAGAAAACTCGCCAGCACCAGGGTGTAGGCGTCGACCATCCACTGAAGACCGGCCGTCGACGCGTCCAGGTCGCGTCGAATCGCCGGCAGCGCGACATTGACGATCGAGATGTCCATCACCACGACGATCACGCTGGCGCAGCAGATCGCGAGCACCAGCAGTCGGCGTCGTTGATCGGTACCCCTCTTCGGCGACGGGAACGGGGTTGGGAGATTCATGTCGGGGAACGCTAGGATTTAGAGCGTGCTCGAAGTCAACCGAGACGTGCCGGATCCGATCCCCGAGGCGGGACTGAGCATCGCCGAAGCCGCGCGCCGCAGCGGCGTCAGCGCGCACACCTTGCGCTACTACGAGCGAGCCGGCCTGGTCGTCACTCCCGTGGACCGCACCCACGGAGGCCGCCGCCGATACCACGAGCTCGACCTCGAGTGGATCACCGTCTGCACCAGACTGCGCGCGACCGGCATGCCCATCAGAGGCATCCGCCGCTACGCCCAGCTCGTGGCCGCCGGCAGGGGCAACGAGCACGACCGCCTGGACCTGCTCGAGTCGCACCGCGACCAGGTGCTCGCCCAGATCTCCGATCTCCACGAGAACCTGGAGCTCATCAGCCACAAGATCGACGTCTACCGAGGCCGCCTCGACGCCGGAGATGCCGACCAACTGTGGGCGCCTCGCTGACGACCGACCCGACGCACGCGACCTCAGGGCGGCGAAGCCGACCACTGCCGCAGGGGCTTCGTCGTGGTCGTGATCATCAGTGGAAGCCGGTGATGGTGGTGCCGAAGATCCCGCCGTTGTCGGTGGCGACAAGGCTGCCTGGTGCCGCCACTGGGGTCGTCCACCATGCCGGCGTACGTCGTGAAGCCGAGTACCACCGTTCGGCCGGAATCGAAAACGTGCACATCGGTTCGTGCTCGATGGATTCCGTCACCCGCCGCTGCGGGCTCGCGCTCATCCGAACCCGATGAACTCGGTCACGCCGGGAGTGGGGCTCGCGTGGGGGGATCTCATCACGATCAGCGTTCCAGGAGCGGCTACGACGCTGAGCTGAATCTCATTCGTCGTACTCCCCTTCACGTCGTACCACGGAGTGCTGTGCAGCTCGTGCAGTTCCGCGCCGGTGCTTCGATCGAGCAGCACCAGTCGTTCACGGGACTGCCCTCCGGATTCGTCGTTGCTCGGTGCGAATTCTTGGTTGACCAAGGCGACGGCATCCGGCAGGAATGTCAGAGCCTGCTCGCCTTCGGGCACAGACGCCATGTCGAACCGCGGGCCGTCGACCTTCCACCGCAAGCCCTCGCCGGGGTGGAACAGACCGAGCCCACCGCGTTCTTCGTCCCCGAGTTCGCCCGCCACAACCGGGCCGTTCGGGTCCGCGTAGAACTCCATGAAGCCCGGGTTGAGGCCCGTTTCCCGACCGGTGCGGGCGTCCACGAACCGCCCCTTGTCGAACGATTCATCTGGATCGGACAGGATGACCGCGCCGTTCGACGTGACGGCCGTGGCGTTGTCCTGCCGCCACAGCTCGGCGCCGGTGCGGGCATCCAGTGCTAGTAGTACTTCGTTAAGTTTGTCTTCGTTTGGGGAGTTTTCTTTGGCATGTGGGGCAAACGCCGGTCCAGCACAGTAAGACGCTTTGGAGCAG